>NZ_JAYGHV010000158.1:0-15285 GCF_034932145.1 Spirulina sp. 06S082
CCATTGGGCATTCACGATTAATACGAGAGCCTTGAGATACCGACGATACTCCTCAATCGTCAAAACCATGAGACGTTTTTCCTCTGGGGATGCTGATAAATCCCAAACGTCTGTTCTGATGATTTCTTTCGATTTAGTTTTATTTTTGGCTTTTCGTCGGCTCATTGGCTTAAAAACTTTAGTCTTATTGCTTTTATTCTACTAAACTTATTTTTAGTTGTAACATCTTGTTTGAGGCTCATCCTAGCGTTGGTACACAAGCTCCTTTGTCCAAGCTCATCGAATATGTACAAAATCAGGAAAAACCTCTCTAGTCGGATGCTTCGCGATTTCCTTTGTTGGTCTCACTAACCCTACCCAAATCAAAGATTATGGGTAGCGCTTGGGGGATGGCGAATTTAGTTCGCCATATCCAACCAAGTAAGAGAGGGACTGCGCTCGACATTTTGTTCAACATTCTAACTAGGAAACAACCTGAAAACATCCTCTTGCTTCAAGTTCGGTCAGAATTTTCCCCGATCGCGCTTTGCTAATTAAAAAACGCAATCGTTTTAACTGCATGGCATTATATTTCACAATCTCCAGTTCTGCGATCGCCTGTTGTTTTTGAACCGGTGCTAAATGACCCAAAATCTGCTCGATCGCATCGATCAAATGATAGGGTAGTTTTTGAATTGCTGAGATGAATTCAGCCAAAATTTCAATGAGAATAATACTATCATCTTCTAACAAGAATGATTGTTTAGATAGCGTGGTTCCCATTGTATGATGTCGAGATTTATTTTTCAGTAGTTCTTTTACAGCACTAATCACTTTTTCTTCCCGACAATCTTTGAGAAATTTACGATAACTACTCAATTCCCAGCCTTCTAAAACAACTTGCATGACAAAGCGGAGAACATTGAGATTTTGAGTGTCAATAAAATCGGTTAAAAAAGGAAAAAATACGGGTTCAAATTCACCAAGTTCTTTTTTGTTGAGCCAACAAGCAATTTGCGCCAGATGCAAGGTATTTTCAGCTTTAAAAATAGAGTATAATGTTCGTTCTTGTAGGGTGTTTCCCAAGGCGATCGCGCGATCGCAATAGCGCATCCCAAAGGTTTCAATTTCGTAAGCGCGATCGAGTATATCCCGTGTCGTAATTTGTAGAATGGCCTGTTTTTGGGCTTGACTTGCAGTTTGAAAAAGTTTAACCTGATGTAAATTAAACTGTTCTGCATTCCAGTAAATCAGTGCGTTACTTTTTCGCGGGATGAGAAGACAGGCAGGGGCGTTATGAAGCGTTAAAGCAGAAGGTAGGACGTATTGTAAGCGATCGCGCTTTGAAGCCGACAACGGAGAAAAATCCGTAGTTTGAGAAGTCATAAATTTATTCCTCACACATTTGATCGATCGCACGGTTTTGACTGGGGGACGGGAGACACCAAACACCCGTTTTTTCTCGATATTCTCGATATTGGGGGTCAATAGCCCTTCGATAATAGTGAATTACCCTTGGACGGATGCTTGAATAGGACAGAAATTGAACTGTCTGCCTTGACAGTGTGTAAAATCAACACTATACTTGGTGTATCGAGTACACAAAAACATGAAAGGTCAATACGAGTTAGCAATGGGGTCGATCGCTGGACGAGAACATACTCGTCTTGGTCGCAATAACCAAGATGCGTTATCGGTACTGAGTTGCGATCGCTTTACTATAGCTGTTGTCTGCGATGGTTGCGGTAGCGGTCGTCACAGCGAAGTCGGTGCTAAAATTGGGGCGAGATTAGTAGTGGAAACTCTCTCTAATACTTTACAAGATAAGGCGATCGCAGACCTCCGAGAGCCTCAATTTTGGCAGTCTATTCATCAAAAAATCCTCATTCAATTGCAGGCTTTTATTAAAGCAATGGGTGGCGATTGGCAGCAAACTCTTAATGATTATTTTCTATTTACTATTATTGGGGTATTGATAACACCAGAAAATACGAGCATTTTTTCTCTCGGGGATGGTGTTATTTTATTGAATAATTGCTTGACAAAGTTAGAGTTTTCTGGTAACGCACCGCCCTATATTTCCTATGGATTGAAATATCTTTGGGAAGATCGAGAATGTCCTCAAGAATTTCAATTTCAAATTCATCAGTCTTGTGAAACAAAAGAGATAAATACTTTATTAATTGGTACAGATGGTGTTGGCGATTTGATTGACTTTGGCGATCGCACTCTTCCAGGAAAGTCAGAAAAGGTGGGGGATATTGCACAGTTTTGGCAAGATGACAGTTATTTTAAAAATCCTGACAAAGTTCGCCGCAAACTCTTTTTAATGAATCGGGAAGTTCATCACCCCGGAAAACCAAAAGAAGTGGGCTTATTACCCGATGATACCACCTTTATTGTCCTGCGTAAAATTTAGAACCAAGAACCAATAAACCAATGGATATTTATATTAAAGGTAAACGAATTCGTCTCAAACCCGATTGCGCGATCGGCAAAGGTGGAGAAGCAGATGTTTATAAGTTGGGAAGCGATCGCGCAGTTAAAATCTTTAAATCTCCCGATCATCCTGACTATCAAGGACTATCCCAAGAACAAAAATCAGCAAAAGAAAAGTTGGTCGAACATCAACAAAAATTGCGTCAATTTCCTACAAATTTACCTCCTCGTGTTATTACTCCAGAAGACCTAGCTACGGATAAACAAGGACGTATTATCAAAGGCTATACTATGTCTTTGGTTAGCAATGCTGAAGTTTTATTGCGCTATGGAGAGAGATCGTTTCGCAATGGTGTTATTGATAATAAAACTGTTGTAAACATTTTTGAGAATTTGCACGAAACCGTTACTAAAATTCATCTTGTCGGGGTTGTTTTGGGAGATTTTAACGATTTGAATGTTTTGGTTAAAGGAACAGATACTTATATCATTGATGCCGACTCTTGCCAATTTAACGGTTTTTATTGTCGCGTCTTTACCGCTAAATTTGTCGATCCTCTACTCTGCGATCGCGCTGCATCCAGTCCGATCATGCAATCCTACCATAATCAAGATTCGGATTGGTATAGTTTTGCAATTATGTTAATGCAATGCTTGCTCTTTGTTTCTCCTTATGGGGGAATTTATAAACCCAAAAATCCGAGTAAACGCATTCCTCAAGCAGCGCGATCGCTCAACAGAATTACTGTATTTAATCCAGAAGTTAAATATCCCAAACCTGCTACTCCTTATCAAGTTCTCTCGGACGATTTATTACATCATTTTTATCAAGTTTTTGAGGAGGATAAAAGAGGAGAATTTCCGCGATCGCTGCTTGCTAATTTATCTTGGCAAAAATGTTCTAGTTGTGGAGTAGAACACGCTAGAAAAACTTGTCCTCTTTGTACTAATATACAGATTACTCCTTCTGTTTCTCCGATTGGTACAAAAACCGTCAGGGGAACCGTCACCGCAGAACTTATTTTTAAAACCGAAGGAATTATTCTCGCGGGCAATTATTCCAATTCATCTTTACAATGGTTGTACTGGGATGGTAGCCAATTTAAACGAGAAAATAACACCGTTGTGTTTACGGGAGAACTCGATCCTTATACTCAGTTTCGCTTGGGAGGAAAAGCAACATTAGTAGGAAAACAGGGACAGGTAATTACTTTGAGTCCCAATGTTTCTCCAGAACGTTTAGCGGTGGATAATTGCGGGATGCAGGTGCAATTTGATACCAATGAAATTGGAAAATATTGGTTATATAATGGTCAATTATTGCGAGATGGACAGTTAGGATCGGAGTATATTGGTGATGTTTTAAGCAATCAAACTCGCTTTTGGGTAGGTTCTCAATTTGGATTTGGATTTTATCGCGCAGGAAATCTAACGGTTAGCTTTGTTTTTGATACGCGAAGAAAAGGGATTAACGATCGCCTGCAAATTCCCCTCGGATCGGGACAGCTTTTAGATGCTACTTGCACTTTTAGCGATCGCCTCTGTTGGTTCTTTTGGTCAATGCAGGAAGGTGGACAAACGAGAAAACGCTGTGCTTTAATTTCCTCTGATGGAGAGGTAAAAGCATTACATGAGGGAAATGAAACTTGGTTGCAAAATTTACAAGGAAAATGTGCAGTTAACCATTTTCTCCTCTGCGGAACCGATGAAGGAATTCTACGGGTTGAAGCTAATGGCGATCGCCTCTTTGTGGCCAAGGAATTTCCCGATACAGAACCTTTTGTTGACGCAAATACTCACTTATACGCCGGTAAAAACGGATTATATGCAGTAAGTCAACAGACTATTTATTTACTCAAAATTAGTTAGAACCAAGTTAAAATGTTAAAATTACTTTTTTGTGGTAAAATAACGCGATCGCAAAATAATTATTCTCTCGGTTTATGCGCGTTATTATTCAGCGAGTCAAATCTTCTCAAGTTACCATCGATGGTAAAGTTGTCGGTAAAATTGGACGAGGATTAAATTTGTTAGTGGGAATTTCCCCCACAGATACAGAAATGGAACTAGATTGGATGGTAAGAAAATGTTTGGAATTACGCTTATTTCCTAACCCAGACAATGCAGAGGAAAAATGGAATAACTCTATCCAAGAAATCAGTGGAGAAATTTTAGTGGTCAGTCAATTTACCCTCTATGGAGACTGTCGAAAGGGTCGCCGTCCTTCCTTTAGTAAATCTGCTACTCCAGATATTGCCGAAAAACTCTACGATCGCTTTGTTGAAAAACTTCGCCACAGTAATCTCAAAATCGAAACAGGAGAATTTGGTGCAATGATGCAGGTTAGTATTGAAAATGATGGACCCGTTACATTATTATTGGAACGAGAAGCATAAAAAATTGATAAAAACTATTAATTTTAATTGTCTCAAGGTATGATACAGAAAATTATAATCTGTGTTTAAGAATATATGGCGATCGCGATCGACTTTGGTACCAGTAACACGGTGATTACACGCTGGAATACTGCTAAACAGCAAGCAGAAACCCTCAAATTTCCAGGACTCTCCCAACAATTGGGCAAAAATCCTCCCTTGATTCCCAGTCTAGTTTATGTAGAAGATGCCACAGAAGCAAAAGTTCTTATTGGCCAACAAGTGCGCGATCGCGGCTTGGATCTCGCCAACGATCCCCGCTTCTTTCGCAGTTTTAAACGGGGGATCGGAACCGAAATACAAGGTTTCCTACCCACTCTCGATGCCAAAACCGTCACCTTTGAACAAGTGGGAACGTGGTTTTTAAAAACCCTCCTACAACAGATTGAAACAGAAGAAGAACTGGACTCTCTTATCCTCACTGTTCCTGTAGACAGTTTCGAGACTTATCGTAATTGGTTAACGAATATTTGCCAATCTTTAGATGCCAATAAAATTCGCATTCTTGACGAACCTACTGCTGCTGCATTAGGATACGGAACAGAAACTGGAGATGTTTTATTAGTCGTCGATTTTGGTGGCGGAACTCTAGATTTATCCTTGGTTCAATTAAATCTAAGCAATGAGACCAATACTACCAAACCAATGGGATTTATTCTCAAATGGGGAGATAAATTATTGGGCGAAAATTCTCGACAAAAAGTTAAAACTGCACGAGTTTTAGCCAAAGCAGGGGAAAATATAGGCGGATCGGATATTGATAATTGGTTAGTAGACTATTTCGCCCAAGAACAAAGTTTACCCAAATCTTCTCTCACTCTTCGTTTAGCAGAACGATTAAAAATCAAATTATCCTCTCAAACTGAAGCCACCGAAGTTTATTTTAACGATGAAACCTTAGAAACTTACGAACTCAAACTCGATCGCGATCGCTTCAAAACGATCCTTGCAGAACATAACTTTTTCCAGCAACTCGAGACAATGATGACGGGAGTATTGCAACAAGGACGCTTGCAAGGAATCGAAAAAAACAATCTTGATGGGGTGTTACTGGTGGGAGGAACAACGCAAATTCCTGCAATTCAAGACTGGATCTCTCACTACTTTCCCCAGGAAAAAATTCGCAGCGATCGCCCCTTTACCGCGATCGCCTCGGGGGCCTTACAACTCTCCCAAGGCTTTGAAGTCAAGGACTTTCTCTATCACAGCTACGGTATTCGCTATTGGAATCGTCGCAATAAATGCCACGACTGGCACCCCATCATCCCCACCGGACAGCCTTATCCTACCCCGAATCCTGTAGAATTCCTTTTGGGGGCTTCGGCGGAAAATCAACCCAGTATAGAACTGATTATTGGCGAATTAGGGGAAGAAAATAGCAGTACCGAAGTCTACTTCGACGGCGATCGCCTCGTGACCCGCAGCCTCAATTCTACCGGAGAAAAGACCGTTCAACCCCTCAACGATCGCGCCGGTGCCAGAACGATCGCCGAACTGTCCCCCCCTGGCAATCCAGGCAGCGATCGCATCAAGGTACAATTTACGGTAGACGAACAACGCTTACTGCGGATTACCGTTGAGGATTTACTCAGCGATCGCATCTTGCTAGAAAATCGTGTTGTTGTGCAGTTAAGTTGAAAAAAAATGAAAAAAATAAAGAAATTTGATTACAATTGGGGAATAAATAAGGTTATGCGTTAGTTTATTAGTTAGAATTTGCGATTGCTTCAAAGGTTCATCCCGTTCTCAAATCGAGGACACTCCGCAAACTGGTAGGTTGGAAAGTGAGTTTTTCTGAATCTTAGCTATGGTAAAACCATTTCAGCCTTGAGAGAGAAGTTATTCCAAGCAAGTTCAGACTGTCGCAATTTGCACAATCCCTTCCTTGCAGAGTCTTCAAGCGTAGAGCATATCCTTCGGTTATTCCAAATCATCACCCAAGCCACCCGTCCATGAAAGAAAACACTCAATTATCTTCCCGTTTACAGCATTGGTTTGCAAATGGCGCAATTGCCACCTTAGCTGTTACTTCTGTTGTCACTCTTGCTTTTATTCCCCCCGCTAAAGCAAGTTTTGAAAACAGCCCCAAAGTAGTTGTCGATGAAGTCTGGCAAATTGTCAACAACGAATTTGTCGGTAGCGATTTCGATCGCGAACAATGGCAAGTGACGCGCCAAGAGTTACTTGAGCGAGATTATGCTTCCCAGGATGAGGCTTATCTGGCGATTCGTGAGGCATTGCGAGATTTAGGCGACCCCTACACCCGTTTTCTCAACCCCAAGGAATTTGAGGAATTAACCACCCAAACAACAGGAGAACTGTCGGGAATTGGCGTGCGCTTACAAATGGATGATGCAGGAAGTGCGCTCACTATTGTTGAATCTCTCAATAATTCTCCTGCAAAAGAGGCAGGGATTCAGGAAGGCGATCGCATTCTTCGCATTAATAACCAACCCACGGCTTTGATGAAGGTAGAACAAGCCGCCGAACTTTTGCGCGGAGAAGAAGGGAGTAGCGTTACCCTACAACTGACCCGCCCCAATAAAGGTTTATTTGAAGTCACCTTAACCCGCGCCCCGGTAGAAGTTCCCGTACTGCACTATAGTTTGCAGGAAGAAAACGGCATGAAAGTGGGTTATATGTACCTTGAGGAGTTTAGTTCTCACGCTGCCGAACAAATGCAACGGGCGATCGCCAAACTGCAAGAACAAGGTGTCAATGGGTTTGTTTTGGACTTGCGAGGCAATCCTGGGGGCTTATTATTTGCAAGCGTGGATATTGCGCGGATGTGGATGGAAACTGGGAAGATCGTGAAAACCATCGATCGCATGGGAGGCGATCGTGAATATTCCGCCGATCGCACTTCTTTAACGGAGTTGCCTTTGGTGGTTTTAGTGGATGGTTATTCAGCCAGTGCCAGCGAAATTTTGGCTGGGGCTTTAAAGGATAATGGACGGGCAACGTTAGTCGGGACTCAGACTTATGGGAAAGGGACGGTGCAATCGGTTCACTCTCTCTCGGATAGTTCGGGGTTAGCTGTTACCATGTCGCGTTATTATCCTCCCAGTGGTATTAACATCAACAAGCACGGCATTGCTCCCGATGTAGAAGTGAGTTTGAATCGAGAACAACAACGATTGTTACGCAGCAATCCCACTGTACGGGGGAGTCAACGCGATCCTCACTACAGTAGTGCAGTGGGTGTATTGCGAGAACGTTTCGCACAACAAAGCGTTCCGGCAACACCTCCCGCACCGATTAGCATTCGCCAATTAATTGAACAGGTGCCTGAATAAATGAATCCTAGGGACGTTAAAAGTTAGCCTTAAATTTTAACGTCCCTACACGCTAAAGTAGCATCGAGTATTTTTGCAAAACTGAGATGCACCCTTATTGATGGAGCTTAGACAAGAGCGATCGCACGGAAACAATATGCTTATCCAAACCCAACTCCTCTGGGTCAATTCCCAAAGCCAAACCCACCAATTGAGGCAAATGGAGTACCGGAATACCCAATTTGCGCCCGATCGCCTTCTCTACTTCCGGTTGGCGAGAATCTAAATTAAGATGACAAAGAGGACAAGGCGTAACCAAACAATCTGCTCCTGCTTCAATCGCTTCAAGCAAATGTTTCCCAGCCAGAGAAAAAGATTGTTCCGTCGCATAACTGGCGATCGGCCAGCCACAACACTGAGTGCGACCTCGATAATAAATAGGATTAGCCCCTAAAGTCCGAAAAATATTCTCCATTGATGCTGGGTTCAGAGGATCGTCGTGAGGCAATGTTTTTTGACCCCGCAATAAATAACAGCCATAAAACGCCGCACAATTTAAACCCGTCAAACGCTTGGTTACTCGTTCAGCCAACGCCTCTAACCCATAATCCCCCACCAATACCCAGAGAAGATGCTTTACAGCCGTTGTACCGCGATAAGGAGAACAACCTTCCTGTTTTAAAAAGCCATTCACCCGTTGAAAATAAGCCGGATCGTTTTCCTTGGCTTCCTTGAGACGCTCATCTACATGACCGATGACCCCCTGACAAGTGCTACAATGGGTCAATAGCGGTAAATTCAACGATTCCGCCAAAGCGATATTACGAGCATTGACCGTATCTTCCAACAGTTGGGAATCTTCCTTATAAGTCCCCGAACCGCAACAGGCTGCTTTTTTTAATTCAATAAGCTGGATATCAAGGGCACGAGTCAGTGCTGCGGTAGAGAGATAAAGCTCGCGGCAAGCACCTTGGGCAACACAGCCCGGAAAATAAGCGTATTGTAAAGTTGGTGAAGGCATAGGATCGGGTTTGTCAAGGTTAGCGGTTTTTCCATCTTCCCTTAAACTTGACGGGAAAAGATAAATCCTCGGGAAATTCTTGACCAACAAACCCGTAGACCTCAGATAAATCAAAGATGAAGGGGAACGATCGCCCCCTTGACGGGAAAGGCAGCGCGATCGCCGAAAGGAGAGTAAAGACAATTTAAAAGGTGTCCCAAATTCGATTAACGAGATTGCCCCCCGAGACGATATGATAAAAAATACTGAAAATTTTATAAAATTTCATTGCCAACAATTTGAGGAAAGTATTAATGAGCGACTCTACTTTTGATAAAGTCAAGAAAATTATCGTCGATCAATTAGAGGTTGACGAAAAATCAGTGAAACCCGAAGCAACCTTTGCAGAAGACCTTGGAGCCGACTCTCTCGATATTGTGGAACTGGTGATGGCCCTTGAAGAAGAATTCGATATCGAAATTCCCGATGAAGCTGCCGAGAAAATAGAGACGGTAAAGTTAGCGGTAGATTACATCAACGAGAAAGTTTCTACTCCCGCTTAGGTTTCACCGGTAGTATTTCTGACCGAGCCACCTTCCCGCATTTTTTATTGGCGATCGCCTCTCTGCATTCAGGGCTTATCACCCCATCACTCATCTAGAATTATGACTAATTCGCATTTGCAACGAAAAAGAGTCGTTATCACGGGTCTTGCCGCCATTACCCCCATAGGCAATACCTTGGCAGAATATTGGCAAGGATTAATGGAGGGTCGCAATGGCATTGATACGATTACCCATTTCGATCCGTCCCAACACACTTGTCGTATTGGTGGCGAAGTTAAAGGCTTCGATCCCTACGCTCATTTGCCACGCAAAGAAGCAAAACGGATGGATCGTTTCTCTCAGTTTGCCGTTGCTGCCAGCAAACAAGCTCTCACCGATGCAAAACTAGAGATTGATGATTTGAATGCAGATCGTATTGGCGTGTTGATCGGCACGGGAGTCGGTGGCATTAAAGTCATGGAAGATCAGCAAGAGGTGTACTTGAATAAAGGTCCCTCTCGCTGTAGCCCTTTTATGATTCCCATGATGATCGCGAATATGGCGGCAGGACTCACGGCGATTCATACCGGAGCTAAGGGACCCAATACCTGTGCGGTAACGGCTTGTGCGGCGGGTTCTAACGCCATAGGGGATGCCTTTCGCCTCGTTCAGGGGGGCTATGCCGATGCCATGATTTGCGGCGGGACAGAGGCAGCAATTACGCCTCTTTCTTATGCCGGTTTTGCCTCAGCACGGGCGCTATCGACCCGCAATGATGACCCCAAGCACGCTTGTCGTCCTTTTGACAAAGACCGGGATGGTTTTGTGATGGGGGAGGGTGCCGGAATTCTCATTATTGAGGAATTAGAATCTGCTCTTGCTCGCGGTGCGAGAATCTATGCTGAAATCGTAGGTTATGGCATGACCTGCGATGCTTATCACATGACTTCGCCAGTACCGGGGGGTCTCGGTGCTGCCCGCGCGATCGAACTGGCTTTGAAGGATGGGGGACTCAGCCCCGATCGCGTTAGTTATATTAATGCTCACGGGACCAGTACCCCGGCTAACGATCCCACGGAAACCCAAGCGATAAAAAAAGCCTTGGGAGAATGTGCTTATCAAATTCCCATTAGTTCTACTAAGTCCATGACTGGGCATTTATTAGGCGGATCTGGAGGGATAGAAGCCGTCGCTACGGTAATGGCGATCGCCCACGATCGCGTCCCTCCCACGATTAATCTTGAGGAACCCGACCAGGACTGCGATCTCGACTATATTCCCCATGAAAGTCGCAGTGTTAGCGTTGAAGCGGCTCTTTCCAATTCCTTTGGATTTGGCGGCCATAATGTTACTCTAGCGTTTCAGAAATATCATTAATTGAGAATGATCTCAATAAGATCGAAAAGGCGATCGCAAGCACCCGTGTTTCGCGATCGCTTTTATTTTGTCGGGATGGATAATTAAAAAATGGCTTACGAAAAAGAACGACAAACCGCGATCGCCGCAGTCACTGCAGCCGCCAAACTCTGCGAAACTGTTCGCTGTAAAAAGTCCCAGCCTCTGACCAAAGCAGATACTAGCCCTGTCACCGTTGCTGACTTTGGCGCACAAGCAATTATCTGTCAGGCACTCGGAGGGAATTTTCCCGACGATCCCATTATTGGCGAAGAAGATTCCGCCATGTTGCAACAAAGCGATCGCCAGGAGGTCTTCTCGGGAGTGGTCGGTTTGGTGCAAGATATTCTACCCCACGCTACTCCCGATGATATTCTTCACTGGATCGATCGCGGCAACGGTAAAATTGCACCTCGTTACTGGACCCTCGACCCCATTGATGGCACAAAGGGGTTTATTCGCGGCGACCAATACGCGATCGCCTTGGCTTTGGTCGAAAACGGCGCTCTCAAATTGGGGATATTGGGCTGTCCGGCTTTACCCGTCGATCCCGCAGATGGGAATAGTCCCAAGGGCGTTTTATTTCTGGCCGTGCAGGGAGAAGGCACGCAAATGCTGAGTTTGAGGGATCGCACTGCTCAACCTGCCAACGTCAATGGGACAAACGATCCTCAAACTCTCCGACTGATTACCAGTGTTGAAGCCCGTCACAGCGATCGCAACAAACAAGAAGCATTAATGACGGCCTTGGGCATGACTTCCCCCCCTTACGGATGGACTCCCAAGCCAAATATGCCGCCGTCGCCCGAGGAGAAGCCGATCTCTATAGCCGCATTCCCCCAAAGGATCGCCAAGATAAGCGAGAAAATATTTGGGATCATGCAGCCGGAGCGATCGTGTTAGAAGAAGCAGGCGGGCGCGTCACAGACCTCGATGGCAAACCCTTAGATTTCTCCCTGGGCGAAAAGTTAACAGCAAATCGCGGCATCCTCGCCAGTAATGGGGTCATTCACGATCGCGCTTTAGAGTTTACCCACAAGAAAAGTTAAGTAAAAACTCCTAAAGTATTTGAAAAAGTTATAAATTGCTTTTTAGGGTTGACATTTCCAAATTTTGCTGTAATCTGATAGTCAGGTGTGAGGAAAAAGTGAGAGAAGACGCTTGGGGTCGAAACAAGGAAAGACTCCCAAGCGTCTTTTCTCTTTTATAATTTTTATAATTTATATTTATCATTTGCATTTTTTCTTCATGAAAGTAATTTGGCAGAAATTATTATTTTCTCTTCCCTTCAGTCTATTGTTCCTCAAAACAGCAATTCTTCCCGTATTGGCTCGATCGCCAGATCAAACCGTTGAATGCGAAATCTTAGTCATTGGGGGCGGACTGGCGGGAGTAGCGACGGCTTATGAGTCTTTACGGGAGGGAAAGACGGTGTGCATGACCGAGATTACCGACTGGGTGGGGGGACAAATTTCCGCTCAAGGAACCTCTGCTCTTGATGAAAAAAGCAAGCAGCGATCGCTCCTCTTTTATCCCCAAGGGTATAACGAACTCCGCATTCGCATCGAAAAAAAATACGGTCGTCTCGATCCTGGGGAATGTTGGGTCAGCGAATCTTGCTTTTTACCCAAGGATGCCCATGAAATTCTGACAGCACAATTACAACAAGCGGCAAAACGAGGACGGGGAAAATTACACTGGTTTCCCAGTACCGTGATTAAAGACTTAGAAATCAGTCCCCAAGGCAATATTATTCAAAGCGCGATCGCCATTCAACACCAACCCAAACCCAATACTCCCCCTCTCAACCAAGAAACCCTCTCCCAAACCATCGAAGACGCTTATACTGACACCGACTCCTCTCGCTTCAGCAAAACGATTATTCAATTTATACCCAAATTAAAAAACGATCCCAGCTTGGCTAATTGGTATGTTATCGATGCCACGGAAACGGGAGAAATAATTGCCCTTGCTGATGTTCCCTATCGCCTCGGGATCGATCCCCTCTCCTCTGTCGAACCCTCTTCCTCGGGTAGTATCGCCCAAGGAGATCCCTACTGTACTCAAGGGTTTACCTATACTTTTGCCATGGAAAAAATGGCAGCAACGCAGACTTATGATATTCCCGCTTTTTATCGCCAATACGAACCCTACTACAGTTACGAACTCTCTCGCTTTGCCAGTATCGATCTCCTCTTTAGTTATCGCCGCATCTGGAGTCCTAAAACGGGAGAAATGGACAGTTTTGGCGGCATTCGTTGGAGCAAAGTCACTCCTGGGGATATCTCTATGCAAAACTGGACTTGGGGAAATGACTATCGCCCAGGGACAGAAAGGGATAATTTGATTTATACTCGTTCTCAATTGCAACAGATGGGACAGTTGCAACCAGGGCAATGGCTGGGAGGACTGCGAACAGAAACTCTACGCAAAGGTGAAGAACACGCGATCGGCTTTTTCTATTGGTTGGTGCAGGGAACCACCGACTCGCGGTTAGGTGCAGGGGTCAAGCAAGGCGATCGCACCCATCGCTATTTGACAGGTTTGGATTCCCCCATGGGAACAATGCACGGTTTATCAAAGTATCCCTACATTCGCGAAGGTCGTCGCATCATCGGTCGTCCTTCTTTTGCTTATCCCGAGGGCTTTATGGTAACAGAATTGGATATCTCTGCAAAGAACTATCGCGATGAATACTATCAAAACACGTTACCGGAGAAAATGTATCGGGAGATGTGGACGAGATTGGCTGGATTGGGCATTATTGATGTCATTATGGACGATATTCCTACAGAACGTATTACTCGCCGCACCCGTTCGACTCTCTATCCCGACTCGGTGGGAATTGCTCAATATAATATTGATTTTCATCCCTGCATGACTCTTTCTCCTCCCGAACTTCCTGGCAACACAGAACGAGAAGGAACAAGACAGGGTGCGGGTTTAACCTATCCGGCACAAATTCCTTTGCGTGCTATGATTCCTCAAAAAGTTGATAATCTCTTAGTCGCAGGAAAAAGTATTGCTACCAGTCATATTGCTGCTGCGGCCTATCGGGTGCATTCCTTTGAATGGTCTGTAGGGGCAGCCGCAGGGATGACGGCCGCTTATGCTTTAGAAACGAACATTATGCCCTATCAACTGGTGGAAACCATGCCTCGATCCAATCCACAATTGCAAGAGTTGAAATTGCGGTTGGTGGAAAGCGGTAATCACAATGCTTTTCCCGATGCTTCCATTTTTAACTTAGATTGGGATGCTTGGAAATAAAAAAATTATTGATGGTCTTTTTCATTAATGCTATGGTGGTTAATGCAAATTTACGATGCTAGTCTGTAGAAAAATGATTAAACCTGTAAAACCTGTAGAACTCTTTCTTGCTCTTGGTTTAACTATTGCCGTCAGTGCCTGTGGTGGTTCCCCTGTTGATGAGAGTGGCGAGGCAGGAGATTCTCCCGATGCGCCCACAGAAACTCCTGCTAATGAAAGTAGTGAGGAAACTCCGGACAATGAAAGTAGTGAGGAAACTCCGGATAATGAAAGTAGTGAGGAAACTCCGGATAGTGAAGGTGGTGAAGATGGTGAAGGTGGTTAAAGGTAAAATATAGAATCAGTAATGAAGGATATGGCGATCGCAAGGAATAGAAATTGAGTCTTGCGATCGCCTATTGATTGTTAGCCATTCTCGCTTCTCAAGATGATTTTTACAATTGCTAATCTTCTTTCTGTTCAAGAATTAGAGACAATTATGGCAACCCTTGCCCACTCGGAATTTGTGGAGGGAAAGTTAACTGCTGGCAAACAAGCCAGACTTGTGAAAAATAATCAACAAGTTAAGTCTGGTACTTTAGAGAGTCAAAAACTCAAGCAAATTATTCAAGATGCTTTAAAAAAGAACGCACTTTTCCAAGCTGCGATTCGCCCGAAGAAAATTCATTCTCTTCTTTTCAGTTGCTATCATCTGGGAATGTCTTATGGCAGGCATTCCGATAATGCTTTGATGGGAGAATGGAGATCGGATGTTTCTTTTACAATTTTTTTGAACGATCCTTCAAGTTACAAAGGAGGAGAATTAGCAATTGAAGGGGCAAATGATGAGAAAATTTATAAATTGGCTGCGGGAAGCGCAATTTTTTATCCTTCCTCAACTTTACATCGCGTCGATCCGGTAACGGAAGGGACTCGCTTTGTTGCGGTGGGTTGGGTACAGAGTCGCA
>NZ_JAYGHV010000159.1:0-15051 GCF_034932145.1 Spirulina sp. 06S082
CGGGAGGGTTACGAGTTCCAAGTTTCCCAGCCGCAAGTCATTTACCGAGAAGTAAACGGACACCCCTGCTAACCTTTTGAATACTTGGTTTTAGATGTCCCTGAAGCAGCCGTTGGCACCTCGATCGAACGATTAGGACAGCGCAAGGGAGAAATGCAGGATATGCAGGTAGGAGCTAACGGACGAACCCAGTTAGAGTTTATCATCCCTGCTCGCGGTTTAATCGGCTTTCGCGGTGAATTCCTCCGTCTCAGTCGTGGGGAAGGAATTATGAACCATAGTTTCCTTGAATATCGTCCCATGATTGGGGAGTTGGATACCCGTTACAATGGTGTTATTATTGCCTTTGAGGAAGGAACATCGACTTTCTATGCTATGAAACAAGGGGAAGATCGCGGTGTTTTCTTCATTACTCCTGGTACGAAAGTATATAAGGGAATGATTGTGGGAGAACACAACCGACCTCAAGATTTAGATTTGAATGTCTGCAAAACCAAGCAATTGACCAACCATCGTGCCGCAACGGGGGATGAATTGGTACAATTACAAGCACCTGTAGATATGAGTCTAGAACGGGCATTGGAATACATTGCCTCGGATGAGTTGGTGGAAGTTACTCCCGAATCTATTCGCTTGCGGAAAATGAAAACTAAGAAGTTAGCCAAGCGTTAAGTTTGGGGAATTGGCGATCGGTGATGAGTGGCATTACTCATCACCGATCTCGCTAAAAAGCACCAATCAATCAAACACCAATGTTCTAATATAATTGTAGAATCAACTGTTGTTTACGGAGAAGTATCTTATGTCCACAGCAGTAGCAATCTTAGAACATTATCAACTTAATTTTGAGAAACTTGACAATATTAATCGCCGAGTTGCCTATCCGTCAAAATTTCGGATTCTTGGAGGCAATATTAATGAAGCAACACAAAAAATTCAAGAAAACTGGTTTGACTTGTCTGAAGGCGATCGGCACACATTACGAGATATTGCCTATAAATTAATTGAATCCGATCGCGACAATATTAATTTATTCGATCGCGCTTTAGCGCGATTCTTTGTTATCATTATTAAAATCACAGGACAAGAAAAGGACTTAATCTACTGTGTTGAGGCATTAGATAATTTTGTCGATACAATCTTGGATGCTATTGAACGAGAAGATAGTTCCTATCAAGAGACTCTATCCGATATAGTAGAGGGAGTAAGTTCTAATCTTGACGGTGGGGAGATCGTAGATGCCAAACGACAGAGACAATGGCTGCGAGAATTATCAGATCGTGCTTTGTCTGAAATTTGAACAATTGATAGATGAATATCTAGATTGATAACTCTGCATCAGAAATGTTGTAACGATAAATTTTATTGAGTAGCAAGGGTTTATTTCCCTATTCGCGAGAGTAAATTTTAGATTGAGAAAGAAAGCAATAATTGCAAATGTGCGATCGCCTCATTCGCCATCCCTCAACTGCTTTCTTCTTGGGTCGCAGAAGAGTGTCGATGACAGATAAACTTTGTAAATTGATCATTGTTGTCCGGATTTCTCTTTATTGAAGAGTAAAAAGAAGAATAAGACTAACTTGCGATCGCGATCGTTGACAACTTGGCACAATAATTGAGTATATTAGAGAGCAAGGATATTTAATCCGACACTCTAATTGCTGAAACTCCTGCCAGTTAAGACAACGAAGAGTATTAAGATTCAGGGGACAATAGGGAGGCGATCGCAATTTAATTCCCATTCGCATCTACACAGGGAAGATCTAAGATCGGCGATCGCGCAAAAAATTAGCCCACAAATTATTCTCGCAAGTGATTTATTACTTGTGAAAATATTTAGGCGATTCTTAATAAAGATTACAAAAAGGAAAACAGAACTTATGAAAGTTATTGTTTGGGGATTGGATTATATTGGTACTACTGTTGCCGCGTGTTTGGCAGACTTAGGACATGATGTTATTGCTATTGATAAAACACCTTCCAAAATCAAGGCAATTAATCATCAAAAAAGCCCAATTCAAGAACCAGGACTCGGAGAAATGGTTAAAAAAGCCGTACAATCGGGTCATTTATGGGGAAGAGTAGAAGGAAGAGATGATGTGAAAGATGCTGACATTTCTCTCATCTGTGCGGAAACTCCGATTGATAGAAAAGGACAACCAATTCTCAAATATGTGGAAGGAATGGCCGCAGAAATTTCCCGAGGTTTGCAAGAGTCGGAAAATTATCACATTATTATTTTACAAAGTGCGGTGTTACCTGGCATCACCCGCAATACTCTCATTCCCTTATTGGAAAAATACTCACAGAAAAAAGTCGGTCGAGATTTTGGGGTTGCAGTCAATCCCCAATTTTTACGAGAAACCACGGCGATCGCGGACTTTTTTGCCCCTCCTTATATCATTATTGGTGAAGAGGATTCGCGATCGGGTAACACCCTCGAACGATTATATCGCGATATTCCCGCTCAAATCCACCGCACGGATATAGAAACTGCAGAAACCTTAAAAATGTCTGCGAATGCCTTTGAGACGCTTAAAATCAGCTTTGCTAACGAAATGGGACGCTTCTGCGATCGCCTCAATATTAATGGAGATGCAATGCTGGATCTCCTCTGGCAAAATAACCAGTTTTCTACTCCCCTGCAACCGGGTTTTGCTTTTGGGGGGTCTTCTCAAGAGAAGAATTTGCGATCGCTGATTTCTCAAAGTGAAGAGTGTAGGGTAAATTTGCCCATTTTAAATGCTATTCTACTCAGCAATGGAGAACAAATTACCTCAGTAATTGAAAAAGTGCGCCAATTGAGAGCAAAAAAAGTGACAGTTTTGGGTTTAACAAATAAGCCAAAAATGCACAATCCCCAAGAAACTCCCGTTATCCCTTTACTCAAGCAATTATGGCAAGAAAACATAGAATTGCGTGTTTTCGATCCTGATATTCATCTCAATAAACTCGTTGGCAATAATCGCGATTATATTACGCGAAATTTTCCTCAATTGGCTACAGTTTATGCGCGATCGCTAGATGAGGCGATTTTTGAGAGTGAGTTGGTGATTATTGTCCAAAATCGTCCTATTTTTCATGCTACTACGAAAGCACTACCCGACGCAGTAAAAATTATCGATTTGACGCATCAGAATAATCTGCAATCTCAACAGAAAATTCAGCATTTTCACGATCCTTATTCTACAGATGCAGCCTAATGAGACAGCCTAAAAAAATCAATACAATTCATACTTTAACAACGTGCAGGATAAAGAACCATTATAAACAGGAAAGCGTCTAGAGGCTTTTAAACCAACCTTTTTAGCCAGTTCCTTATTCCCTGTCAAAATATAGGCAGTCCAGCCAGTAAAGCGTTGTTTAAAAACATCTCCCATTTGTTTGTAAAAACCCTCTAATTGTTTAACTTCGCCGATGCGTTTTCCATAAGGAGGATTACAGAGGAGAATCCCTGTTTCGCAAGGAGGTAGGATTTGAGAGAAATCTTGAACTGAAAATTGAACCCGATCGCGCAACCCACAAGGAATCGCATTCTCACGCGCCTGTTGAATCACTTCCCCATCGCGATCGCTGCCCAAAATCGGTGCAGAAAGTTCGCCTCGTTGCCCTTCCTTTGCCTCCTTAACTAACTTTTGCCACAGGGTTTCATCGTAATCTTGCCAAGTTTGAAAAGCAAAGCGATCGCGGCATAAACCTGGGGCAATATTTAAGGCTTTTAAGCCCGCTTCTAAAGGTAGCGTCCCGGAACCGCATAAGGGATCGAAAAAGGCAATATCCGGTTTATATTCTGCCATTTCTAATAATGCTGCCGCCAAGGTTTCCTTTAAGGGGGCTAATCCCACCGCCGGACGATAACCGCGACGGTGTAAACTACTTCCAGAACTATCTAAACTGAGAACGCCGCGATCGCGATAAACATGAAGATTAATTGATAGATCGGGGTTTTTGAGATCGACACTCGATCGCCTACCAAATTCTTGACGCTGACGATCTGAAATGGCATTCTTTACCTGTAATGCCGTAAAATGAGTATGATTAAGTTGTTCGTTTCCTCCGGTCGCATGAACAACTAAAGTGTTATCTGGCGTTAAATATTCTTGCCAGTCAATATCGTACACCGCTTGATAAAGTTCTTGAGAATTGCGGCATTGAAACTCGGCGATCGGCATTAAAACGCGAAAAAGAATTCTCGACCATAAATTAACCTTGTAGAGTAACTCTCGATCGCCAACAAAATGCACCCCCGTAAAATCTGGTTTCACTTCCATCGCCCCTAAATTCTCTAACTCTCGGGCGGCGATCGCCTCTAATCCTCGGGCTACAGTCGCAAAATAGCGGGTCATTGCTTTAATGTAAATGAGTTCTCATTGTAGGCGATCGCAGCCGGAGAAAGGCTATTAGCTCAACTTGCTCGATCGGGGGGGAGAATCAAAAAAGCGCTAATTTTTGCCAATAATCCCGATATTCCCCCTAATCCCTCGGACATTAATTCAGAAATTTTGTTCTGAGCATGAGATAAACTTGACTGTGCAAAGAGCTTAACCTTCCTTCAACCTTTGTTTAACTGTAAAACACATGACCGCGACCTCCGCCACGGAATCTTTAAAGCAACACCGACAGAATTTCCCTTCCCTTGCCAATAAAGCCTACTTTAATTTTGGCGGCCAAGGACCCATGCCAAGAATGGCGCTAGAGGCAATTTATAAGGCTTATGAATACACGCAAAACCAAGGTCCTTTTTCGGCACAAGTGAATAATTGGTTGATGCAGGAATCAGCACTGACCCGAGAAGCCTTAGCCAGAGAATTAGGCACCAGAGCCAAGAATATTACCTTAACGGAAAATGTGACCGCCGGTTGCAATATTGTGTTATGGGGGATTGATTGGCAAGAAGGCGATCGCATTCTCATCACTGATTGCGAACATCCTGGGGTGATTGGGGCAGTCAAAGAAATCGCCCGTCGCTTTAAAGTGAAAGTGACAACCTGTCCCATCGCAGCAACCCTCAATCGCGGCAATCCTTCTGTGGTAATCGAACAGCATTTGCACCCCGATACTCGCTTGTTTATTATGTCCCATTTATTGTGGAATACGGGACAGGTTTTACCGTTGGCGGAAATTATCGAACTTTGTCGCAACTATAAGCGTAATCGTCTTGTACAAATTCTTGTCGATGCGGCTCAATCTGCGGGTTCCCTACCGTTAAACTTGGATGAGTTGGGAGTAGATTTCTATGCCTTTACGGGACATAAATGGATGTGCGGTCCCGCAGGAGTAGGCGGACTTTATGTGAGTAGTCCAGCCTTAGAAACCTTGAGTCCCACGTTTATTGGTTGGCGGGGGGTAGTGGTTGATACTAGCACGGGAATGCCGACGGATTGGCAATCCGACGGACGCAGATTTGAATTAGCTACCTCTGCTTATCAATTGTATGTGGGATTGCGGGCTGCACTTGCAGTTCACCACAAATGGGGGGATGCAGAGGCACGTTATCAGCAAACCCGTCAGAATGGACAATATTTATGGCAGGGACTCTCGATTTTACCCAATATTCATTGCTTGCGAAATTCTCCTCCAGAAGCGGGGATTATTTCTTTTCAACTCACGGGAAATATTGGTCACAAACAATTAGTACAAGCATTGGAACAACAGGGATTTTTTCTCAGAACTCTTGCTAATCCTGATTGTATTCGAGCCTGTGTCCATTATTTTACTCTACCGTCGGAGATGGATCAGTTAATTAAAGTATTGGGTAGTTTATAGCACTACCCATCACCCATTACCCATTACCCAATTTTGCTTTTACCATAGCTTGAACTTGTTTACCATCCGCTTTTCCTTTCAGTTGTTTCATCGCCATTCCCATAACCTTGCCCATATTTTTCGGTAACTTTGCGCCAACTTTAGTAATGATTTCATCAATAAGTTGGCTCAATTCTTCTTCAGACAATTGTTGGGGGAGATATTCTTCGATAATCACTAATTCTTGTGCTTCGCGATCGGCGAGATCGTCCCGTCCTGCATTAGAATACTGCTCGATCGAGTCGCGACGCTGTTTGGCTTGTTGTGCTAAGATGTCAAGTTCTTGCGCTTCTGTTAGGGTATCTTGTCCCTCGGGACGCAGGCTAATTTCTTTCTCCATGACAGCTTTTTTAATGCTGCGAATGGTTTCCAAGCGAATTTTATCCTTGGCTTTCATTGCTGTTTTGATGTTTTCTGTCAGACGATCTTTGAGACTCATGGCTGGTATCTTTATTATATTTTCATTTTAGGAGTATTATAAACAATATTTTCAAGTTGGTGCAATGCCAATCGGAAGCGCGATCGCAAATTCACTTCCTTCTCCTAATGTTGAAACGCATTCCAGTTCTCCTTGATGTTGTTCGACAACGATAGAATAACTGGTACTCAAACCCAATCCTTTGCCAGAACCTACTGCTTTTGTTGTAAAAAAAGGTTCAAAAAGTTTCGGTAAATTTTCTGGTTTTATGCCCGCACCATTATCGGAGATTTTAATGGCGATCGCATCACTTCCTGTAATTTTATTTGTACTTATTTTAATTTGTCCGGGATGGCGATCGCCTTCTTTAATGGCATCGATCGCATTATTGAGAAGGTGCAGAAAAACTTGATTAATTTGACCGGGATAACAAGTAATGTTGGGCAGATCGCCATAATTTTTAATAATTTCAATCTGGTTTAATCTACTTTTTAGAATAGAGAGGGTACTATCGATTCCTTCGTGAATATTCACTGATTTTTGCTTGGCTTCATCAAGACGGGAAAAATTGCGAAGAGAATTCACAATTTCTTGAATACGCTTTGCCCCATTGTGCATGGAATCAAGAACTAAGGGAAAGTCTGTTTTCATAAAATCTAGATCGATATCTTCGGCAGCTTCTATCAGTTGCGAATCTTGAGAATGGCTGGCTAAATCGGCAAGTTCAAGTAATTCATTCGCATAACTTTGAGCATGGTTTAAATTACCACGAATAAAAGTAACAGGATTATTGATTTCGTGGGCAACTCCAGCCACTAATTGACCCAAAGATGACATTTTTTCGGCTTGAATGAGTTGAATTTGTGCTTTTTGTAAATCCTTTAAGGTTTGACTCAGTTTTTGATTGGATAGACTTAATTGTTGTTGTGCTTCGTATAGTCTTAAACCTGCCCGCACTCGAGCAAGTAACTCAGTTTTGTCTACTGGTTTAGTGAGGAAATCATCGGCACCGGCATCTAATCCTTGAACGCGATCGCTAATTTCTCCTTTTGCAGAAAGTAAAATAAAAAAAGTTGCAGCTAATTGAGGATTTCCTTTGAGATGCTGACAAACTTCCAAACCATCAAACTCGGGCATCATCCAATCACAAATAATCAGGGCAGGGGTTACTTGTTTTGCCACGGCGATCGCTTCTGCCCCATCAGATGCTGCAACAATGTCGTATCCCCCTTGTTGCAGCAGTCTTTTCAGGAGAAGTCGCGTGGTAGAATGGTCATCAGCAATTAGGATTTTTTTCATCAGTCTTGATTAGAGAATGCTGTGATTAAGTCCCCTCCAATTTTCTTTTCTCCATCGTAAAACAGCTAAAAGGAAATTAATGTTGCCTACATTATCGCATTAATCTGCTTTTGTTGAACGTACTACAAAATGTTTTATGAACTTTGAAAGCCGATATAAGTCAACTTTTACTCTAGTCTTTCCGGATTTGATATTACTAATTTTTGTCTTAACTAAAACAATATTTATGTTGTAAAAATGCCTTAATTTCTTGTCTTAACTAAAACAATATTTATGTTGTAAAAATGCCTTAATTTCTTGCCTCGACTAAAACACTATTCTTGTTGTAAAAATGCCTTAACCTGGATTAAACCTTCTGCAATTCGAGATAATAAAACCGAGACTGATTCAGGCTTAAGGTCATTGTTTCTCGCTAAGATTTCTAACTCTCCGACTGCCTCTAACAATACCGATGCCCCAATACTAGCAGACCCACCTTTAATGCGGTGAATATGGCGTTCTAGGGCGATCGCATCTCCAACAGTAAAAGCCTGTTTTGCCTTGTCGAGATCGATTTCTGCATCCATCAGAAACGATCGCAATAGTTCCCCTTGAAACTCGCGATCGCCTCCCGTAATCTCATCGAGATAGGCGCGATCGATAATTGCTACCTCTTCCCTCTTCCTTGTTCCCTGTTCCCTATTGCCTGTTGCCTCTTCCCGACTAATCCATTTTGCCAACATTGCCGCTAAATCATCCGCAGCAACGGGTTTAGAGAGATAATCATCCATCCCTGCTGCGAGACATTTCTCGCGATCGCCTTTCATAGCATAAGCAGTTAGCCCAATAATAATTGTATGATGTTTATCTCCTTCTCTTTCTCGTAGGGTTTGAGTGGCTTTATAGCCGTCCATCACGGGCATCTGACAATCCATAAATACCAAATCGCACCCTTGCTGGGTCAAATAGTTTAAAGCCTCTTGACCGTTATTCGTGTAGTCTGCTTGATAGCCCAATAAACGTAATTGATTTAACAGGACTTTTTGATTTACAAGGGTGTCCTCGACTACCAGAATTTTGGCAGAACTTATCGGGAGAGGTGCGCGAATCTCTCTTTGAGGAACATTTAGCGATCGCACTTCAAAATCTTTTTTACCATTAAAAGTTGCTAACAAACAGGCACGCAAACGGAAAGAACCGATGGGTTTGGTTAAAAATCCATCAAAGCCGATCGCCCGACAACGACTCATCAAATCGCTGCGTTCCACGGAAGTCATTAAAATTAACTTGATATCATCAAAATCGGACTCGCTGCGGATTAATTGCCCAAGGGCTTCTCCTGTCATGTGAGGCATTTGCCAATCAATCAGAACCGCATCGGGACAGCGATCGCCTTTGGCTGCAGCCCATAGCTGTTGTAAGGCTGCAACTCCATTATCCGCTTCCTCGACATTCATGCCCCAAGCGATCGCCTCTAAATGAACAAATTTACGATTGGTGGCATTATCGTCAACCACTAGAATCGTTTTACCCTGTAAGCTGGAATGAGCATCAGAGGAACTGCCGCGATCGCCCAGAGTGTCCCCATTACTCCCTTGGAGAAACACCGTAAACCAAAAGGTAGATCCCTCTCCCGCAACACTTTCGACTCCAATATCTCCCCCCATTAATTCTACTAATTGTTTGCAAATCGCTAAACCCAAACCCGTGCCACCATATTGACGAGTAGTAGAAGCATCCACTTGGGAAAAAGAACGAAACAATTTGGCTCGATCTGCTGGGGCGATCCCAATTCCTGTATCCTTGACGGCAAAGCGTAAGGCGATCGCAGGAAGATTAGGAAGAGCAACAGGAAAAGGACGAGACGAGGACACAGATATAGATACTTCTCCCTCACTGGTAAACTTAATTGCGTTACCCATCAGATTGATTAAAATCTGACGCAAGCGGGTCGAATCTCCTTGCAAAAATTGGGAAACTTCGGGTTCAATGGTATAAACCAATTCCAACCCTTTTGCATTGGTTTGCGGGGCAAATAAATCTAATAAATCTTCGAGGAGTTTCTTGAGATCGAACTCTCGTACATCTAAACGCATTTCTCCGGCTTCTAATTTGGAGAAATCAAGAATATCATTAATTAGGGTGAGAAGAGATTCCCCACTGGTTTTCAGAGTTTGTACAAAGTCTAATTGTTCCTCATCTAGATCGGTGCTTAAGAGTAATTCCGTCATCCCTAATACTCCATTCATCGGAGTGCGGATTTCGTGACTCATATTAGCGAGGAATTGGGATTTGAGACGAACATTTTCTAAAGCCGCTTCTCGTGCTTTTACCAGTTCATCGATCGCCACGGAAGCAATAATAATACCTCCAATGACATTTTCCCGCAAATACCAAGGCTGAATTGCCCACCGAAGATAGATTTGGCTGCCATTTTTCCTTTCCCATAATTCTTCTGCATTGGCGATCACTTCTCCTTGCAAACCGCGATCGTAAAATTGTTTCCATTCTGCTTTTAAATCGGGAATCACTGCATAATGGCTTTGACCGATGAGGGATTGTTCTGACTCCAGTTTATAATCTTCCAGCCATTTGTTACTGTAGGCAAGATAACACATTTCGCGATCGAACAGTGCCATCGCAACGGGGGCATTAATTACGATTTGTTGCAATTGTTGGCGTTCTTGTTCTAAGGCTGCTTCGTAGCGTTTTCGTTCGGTAATATCTCGTTGTACTGTGGCAAAATAGAGCGGTTTTTGGGTTTGGCGATCGCGGATCAAAAACATATTCATCTCTACATCGATCGCCTTTCCAGTTTGAAAATGTTTTAATCTCGTTTCCCCTGTCCATTGTCCGGTTTCTAAGGTAGTTTGCAAGATAGTATATTGAGTGAAATCCCAATCCGATATGAGGAAATAATCGGGGATTGTTTTTGAACGAGCCTCCTGAAAGTTAGCTAAACCTACTAAATTACATCCTCCTTGGTTAAGGTATAAGGTTTGACCTGTAAGACTGGAAACGCTGATAAAATCTTGACTATTTTCTACTAATAATGCCAGTTTGTGCTGTTCTGACTCCGACTGTACTCGGATGAGAGTATTGGCCAAAATTTCCCCTACAACTTTTAATAAATCGATGGTTTCTTGCGCCCATATTTTTGCTTCTGTGACTCCAGCAAATGCTAAAAAACCCAAGAGGCGATCGCCTCCTGCGATGGGAATTGCTAATAAAGATTGTAGGGAAAATTGTTGGAAAATTTCCCTTTCTGCTTCGGCTTCTGGGGGTAGATTATCATAATTTATATTCAGGGTTTCTAAGCGGTTGAGTCGTTCCATAAACCAGGGTGCGATCGCCACAGGAACATTTTGTGCCTGTTCGAGGTTTGATTGAATATTTTCGGCACACCATTCGTGCGTTTTACTGTAGCTTTCCTCTTCTGAGAACTGAAAAACCCCAGCGCGATCGCAACCCATAAATTCACCAATATTTTGTAAACCCCGAGTTATTGCTGCATCGAGTTCCCTGGCATTCAAATTAATAAAACGGCTAGAAATTTGTGTAATCAGTTGTTCGAGATCGGCACGATATTTTAGGGCTTCAGCAGTGTGCTGACGTTTCTTCATTTCAGCTTGTAATTGTTCTGTTCTTTCTGTCACTAACTCTTCTAAATCTTCTTGATAGCGCTGTAAAGACTGTTCGATCGCCTTCTGTTCCCTGATTTTTATTTCTAACTCTCGGGTGCGTTCTTCCACTCGTTCTTCTAACACCTGATTGACAGTTTGTAAAGTGCTAAATTGTTCTTGTAGCGCGTATGCCATCTGCTGAAAATTGTTCACTAAAGTGTTGATTTCACGCACAGAACTACGCTGCCAAGTTAACTTTTCCCGGTTCATCAATTTGTCAGATAAATTAGTAGTTTTTTCTGCTAGTTGAGAAATTGGTAAAATCAACTTTTGGCTCATAAAACGAGCTATAATTGCTGCAAAAATGGCAAGAATACTTCCTATTGCTAAATCTAAGGCATAGAATTTGTGTAAATCATCGATATAGGAATTGAGGAGAGACTCGATCGCGATCGTCCAAGGAAAATCGAATCCAAAAGGAACATCTTGACGATAAAAAGATTGTCTCCAGCGCAATATAGTTGATAAATTTTTCTCTTTTGGTAGCCAGTGCAAGATGGAATCTTGACTCGTATTTTCGGAGTTTTCAGCGTAAAATTTAGCTGCAAGTTCTTGAGAATTTTTAGTTTCGGGACTGCCAAAAATTTTATGTCCTTGACCATCAAAAAGAGCGAGACGAATATCAAAATCATGAGAGTTAACTTCCTCAATATATTCTTCCCATTCTGCAAATTCTGTTAAAGAAAATTTCCCCAAAAGATACCCTAAAAATTTTTTATCTTTAGTGACATTAATACGAACAAAAAAAGCTGATGTATCCGGATCGAATGCTGCGAAAGTTTGGCCCTGCAAAAAATCAAAGTTTAAAGGAAAAGAACTTTGAAAAATACGCTCGATAGTTGTGCTTGTTTCTATATTTTCTCTTTTAGATAAAGCATTATTTTGAGATGAAGCCAAAATATTGTCTTTTCCATCAACTGCAATAATGTAACGAAAAGATGGAAAAATGCTATTCATTTCCCGAAGAAATACATCTAAATCATTCCCTTCTTCTTGGTATTTAATGAATTCATCAATTGACCCATTTAATCCCGCAGTATAAATGCTAATTTCATCTTCTAAATCATCAGCAAAATGTAATAAAATTGGCTTAAAATTATTACTTATTCCGACTTCAATATTTTCAAATTCTTTCTTACCATTAAGTCCAAAAATAAACAAAGCAGGGATAAAAATACAGCCAAAAAATAAATTAAATAATGTTTGCTGAAAAGACAGCGTGTGCTGTTTAATTCGTTTTTTCAGCCATTTTTCTAAAGGGAGATTAGACCAAATTAAAGTTGCAATAAAAGCATTAAAAATACCATTAATGGGTTGCTTCAAAATAATCAGAAAAGCGGAAATAAACGGAAGATGTAAAATTTTCTGGTAAAATAAATAATTTAAAGGATATCCCAAAAAAAGCCAAAATAAAATATCGATCGCCACAATATTCCGCTTGCTTCTTTGCCAATAAAAACCAACGATCGCGGCTTCGAGAGTAAAGGTAACTAAACCATAAGGGTGTCCCCATAACGGGATCGTGTAAGTATTAATAACTAAAGCAACTACAGTCCCCCAGCCTACACCATAGAGAAATAGTGTCAGCCAAACCGCAATACTCCCAAACAGAAAGTCAACCCCAAATAAGAGGGGAAATTTAAAATAATTTCCTAACCCTCCTAAGAGAATTAGAAAGAATAAGGCGATCGCATCTTTTTTTGTTAAGGGAGAAAATAATTGTTTCATTTTATAAATTTTAAGTTAAGATTCTAACTCTATTTTCACTCTCTTTAAAACCTGTTCAAGTTCCTTCAGAACTAGGGTGATATCCTCTCGATCCTCTTGTGATGCTGCTTTTACTAACCGCATTGCCAAGTCGGGAATAAAACCCACAGCAACACTTTCCGCCGCACTTTTGAAAGAACTTCCCCTTTGAATTAATTCAGCATAATTCTCAACCTCCAATGCTGCTTTTGCAGTTTGCAATTCAGCTTCGATATCGAGCAGAAACGCATTAAACAATTCTACTTCAAAATCGCGATCGCCCCCAGAAATGCTTTGCAAAAGTTTGCGATCGATGAGAGAAGGGGAATCAGAAAGCAAGAGTTGATCCTGGGTTATTTCCGTCTCTCCCATACCCCATTCTTCATTTTCCATTGTTAATAAAAACTGTTTTACTTCTGCTAGTAATCTTTCAACCCGATCTAAAAGTGTTTCCATTCCTAGGAATTGTTGTTCTTTAGCTTGTTTTTCTAAAGTTGCTGTGATTTGAGACAATTCTGTAATTGCTAAATTAGCAGCCGCCCCTTTGATGCGATGTGCTTTTTGCCCAAGAGTGAGAGAATCTTCTGTTTTTAAGGCTTGTTTAGCTTGTAATAAATCCATCTCTGCATCATCAATAAACGATCGCAATAACTCTATCTGGAAATCGCGATCGCCATCGGTAATTGCGTCGAATTGTTCGAGATTGATGAGTTGTTCCCTATTGCCTGTTCCCTGTTCCCTATTGCCTGTTCCCTGTTCCCTATTGCCTGTTTCTTGTTCCCTCATTATCCATTTTTCCAATATTGTTGATAAATCCTGTTTAGAGACGGGTTTAGAAAGATAATCATCCATACCTGCTTCAAGACATTTTTCGCGATCGCCCTTCATAGCATAAGCCGTCAAACCGACAATAATAATATGTTTATCTTCACCTTCGCGCTGTCGTATGATTTGCGTCGCTTGATAGCCATCCATCACCGGCATTTGACAGTCCATAAAGACAAGAGCATAATGGCCTTGCTCCCATTTTTCTAAAGCCTCGCAACCATCATTGGCACAGTCAGCCTCATACCCTAATAATTGCAATTGATTTAACACCACTTTTTGATTAACTAAAGCATCTTCTACGACTAAAATCTTGCCCTTGATGAGGGAAATCGAGTCAGAAATATCTTGTTTGTTTGCAGCAGGAAGAGAAGGTACAGTATCTTGGCTTGGCACTGACTCGATCGCCTCAAGCAAGGCATTTAACAACCGCGAAGTTACAATCGGTTTTAGTAAATAGCCATCAAACCCGATCTCCTGTAGCCGAGAAAGTAACTCAACTTCATCCAGGGAAGTCATCATAATCAGCCGAGTTTGAGCGATATCGGCTTCTTTGCGGATTTGCTGACCTAGCATTTCCCCAGTCATTTCGGGCATTTGCATATCTAATAACGCGAGATGGTAAGGTTTGCCTAAAACCTCTGCCAAGCGTAAGACGGCAAGGGCAACCGTACCGTTTTTGGCATCATCTACTTCCATGCCCCAGGCTTGTGCCTGTAAGCGCACGATTTTGCGATTTGTGGCATTATCATCAACAACCAGTAATTTCTTGCCTGTGAGGGCAGCGATCGAGGTCTGTGCCTCTTGACGAGGGAGAATATTTTGCTCCTCTTCTGGGGTTAAAGATGCAAAAATTGCCGTAAACCAAAACGTGGAACCGCGATCGGGAATACTCTCAACACCAATTTCTCCCCCCATCAATTGCACCAATTCCTTACATATCGCCAAACCCAAACCCGTCCCCCCATATTTACGAGTATTAGAAGCATCTACTTGGGAGAAAGATTGAAACAGTTTCTTTTGTCCTGCCGCAGAAATTCCGATTCCCGTATCTTGAATGGCAAAACGTAATTTATTGTTACTTTGTCCCTCATTGTTTATTGATAATTGTTCCTTGATAATTGATAAAGTAATTTCGCCGCGTTCGGTAAATTTCAGGGCATTGCCGATCAGATTCGTGAGAACCTGGCGCAAGCGGGCAGCATCGCCTTTAAGATAAACAGGAACATCTGGTTCAATGATGCAAATAAGTTCTACTCCCTTAGCACGGCTTTGCAGGGTAAATAAATCCAATAA
>NZ_JAYGHV010000160.1:0-15019 GCF_034932145.1 Spirulina sp. 06S082
CATTCTGTATAATGGAGTCAAACGTATTGATTCCTTCTTTCTTTAAAGCAATGGTACAACAACTTTCTCCCCTCACCATTGAAGACGAACTTCTTTATCCCGATCGCGACGGTAAACCCTTGGCTGATAACACTACCCAATTACGTTTAATTTTTACCATTAAAGGCGGTCTCGATGCTCTGTTTAAAGACAGAGATGATGTTTTTATCGCTGCGGATTTGTTATGGTATCCAGTGAAGCTCACTCAACAAGAAATTACCGAGCAAGAAGAACCTCAAAGGCAAGCCCCGGATGTGATGGTGGTTTTCGGCAGACCCAAGGGCGATCGCGGTTCTTACAAGCAATGGGAAGAGGATAATGTTGCTCCTCAAGTGGCGTTTGAAATCCTTTCTCCGGGGAATAAGAAGAAGGATATGGAGACGAAGTTTAAGTTTTATCAAGAGCATGGCATTGAGGAATATTACCTTTATAATCCCAAAAAGAATCGCTTACAAGGATGGTTGAGAAGAGGGAAGAAGTTGGAAGAAATCTCTCAGATGGAAAATTGGGTAAGTCCGCTTTTGGGAATAAGATTTACGATCAATGATGAAGATTTAGTTTTGTTTCATCCCGATGGAGAGCGTTTTATTGAGTTTGTTGAGGCGATCGAGCAACGCGATCGCCAAACACAGAGAGCTATTCTCGCTGAAAACCAACGCGATCGCGAACGCTTAGAGAAAGAACGGGAACGACTAGAAAAGGAACAAACTCAAGCGGCTTTAGAAAAGGAACGACAGAAAAATCAACAATTACTCGATCGCCTCATACAATTGGGTATCGATCCTGAAAATCTCCCTTAATTTGGTTCGGCGATCGCATCACTTGAGAAATGCGATCTCCAAACACAAAGAGCCGATCGCGCTGAAGCGATCGCAGAAGAGGAACGTAGGAAAAATCAACAACTACTCGATCGCCTCATACAATTAGGTGTTAATCCCGAAAATCTCTCTTAATTTTGTTCTGCGATCGCATCACTTGAGAAACGCGATCGCCAGTTTGGGAAGAGAGAGCGCTTTTTCTATTTGTTGACAATATGCGATCGCGCATTAGAAACACCAGAGCGCAAATAATTGAAATGGTGCGTTTTGCTTTCGCCAACGCACCCTACAAGATCGGCGATCTCACTATTTAAGAAAAATATACCCTTCCACTTCTATAAAAAATACCTCGTTTTCCTGAATATTCAGATAATTCTTTGACTTCATCTGGAATATTAGAGTATAGTATCTCTACTAAACTTTCATATCCAACAAGAAACGCTCGCTCTTTTTCCATATCTGTCGTGATATAGTTAATTGCCTCCTCTACATTTGACGCTACAACATAGTAATGACAAAAATATCCTGTTGCTGGTTCTGTAGTCTTTACATTGAGAGGAGTTTCTAAATTTGCTTGAGCAAGACCTATATAAAATATTTTCGATTTGGGTGAAAAAGTGAACTTTGTATGGTGTGGTTTTTTTTCTTTGGAAAGAATATCTTCAATTCCAGAAAAACTTTCTATTTGCACCAACTCTTTAGCATCTTCTGTATAAAAAAGTATTTCGATTCTATTAGAGAATTCCTTAATCCATTCAAACAAGTACAATAAAAGAGTATTAATATATGGTCTTTTTTTTGATTCATATAGATTCATAAATGAACTCCCTCCTATAAAAGGTTGTATTTTAATTTTATTACCTGTTTGAGACCAAATCACGCGAAAGTGTTGAATTACGTTGGATGGAATCTCAGCAGCACATTTACTCTGGATGGTTTTTACAAGACTATCTGCTGATAAATTGCAATCAGATTGAGTTTCAAAAATCAAATACAAAGATTCAGTCATTTTGTACTACCTCCCTTCTCCAAAAATAATATGTCCACCTTGTCTTCCTCGACCTCCATACCGAGTGTTGTGTTTACTCCCACGATGATAATGTTGAAACCGGACTTCTGTTTCGTGGAGATGGATTTCTGGCCCAACCGCACCCCGTCCCGCTATTTCTTTAGCGACTTCTCGAGTTGGAGTATAAATATCGCCACCTCGATCTACCATTTTGCGAGCTTGCTCAGGAGATATCGGACGACCTACCGGAATCAAACCTTCTGGCACTAACTCAACTTTAATAACCTTATTATCAGGGATATTAAGTTCTTGAGTTCCTATATTTATAGCAAAAACGTGGCGAATTTCATATATGGTGTTATCTGGTGGATGCCCCGTATGAGTAGGAAGATCGGGTTGTTGTCCAGCCCCGAAACCTCCAGGATAACTCAACAGTCTTTGCAGGAGGGAATCTCTTGGATCGCGAGGACGAAGACCCAAATCTTCATCTGATAGTGTTAACCCTCCTTCTCCAAAACCACCAAGTCTTTCTGGAGGGTTTTGAGCCGTTGTAATATAAGTATTAAGCCTTTGTGCCGCAAAAGTTGCTACCAGTGCACTCAGAAGTGCAGTCTCTTGTACAGACATAGCAACTAATCCACTGGGATCAATATTATTAACAGGATTCCCATTAGCATACAAATACTTATGTAGCGTAATGGGATTGAAATTATTTCCCTCATAAGTATCCCTTCTTGTAAAGCGTCCTACACTGGGATCGTAATATCGATCACGCAAATAATACTGGTCTAAATTACTATCAAACTGTTCTCCAGCAAACAGATAATCATTCTCGCTACTGCCAACCGAATCCGTTAAATTGCCATAAGCATCATAACTGTAAACATCCGTGACATTTCCTGTTGAATCCGTCAACCCTCGTGTACTACCCAAACCATCCACTAAATAATAAGAATCAACATTATTTCGCTCCTGAGAAATCAAATCTAAACCATAAACATAACTCGCATCTAAACCTCCATTCGTATACTCAGCCAAAACCTGAGCATAAGGACGATTCTTATCTAACAAATAACTCGTCGTTTCAGTTCCAACCGTCTGAGAAACCCGAATATTATCATCATCATAAGCATAATTAATCGTCTCATTGGGAGTCTGCACCTCTACCAAACGATTTTGGTCATCCCATGTATAATGAACCGTCTCACTTCCTTCCGTCCTCGTCTTCAAATTGCCATTATGATCATAAGTATAACTCACCACAACTTGACTATTCATTAACTCCTGCATCAATCGGTCATTCTCATCATAATCATAATCAATTGTTCGCTCAATTGTCGTCCCATCTGGCTGTAACAAAGTCTCCTTCACCCTAGATTTAGAGGTCTAATTTTTGATTAGACCTCCAAGATAAACTCACGCCTCAGATTCGGCTACAATTGGCAAAATTGACGAGCGCGATCGCTTTCTCCCTCTTGCCAAGAATAGGCAAAGTGGCTCACCGCTTGTAATTGTGGCAATTGTTGGCGAATGGCTCGCATTTGTTCTTCGAGAGAAATGTGACCTTGAAAGGATTCCCCCCAAACTCCCGCAAGAGCAGGTACAACACGAGTTTGAGCCTCAGCACTGTTCAAAACTCGGCTAATTTCCGCCACAATACAATCCGCACGATTGCCGCAGATCGAGTAAGCCATTGCGTGCCATTCTAAAGCAGGGGAAAAACTATCCCAAGGTTGCAAGCGAGAGTCAAAACCCCCATTTCCTACGGGTTTATTGGCACTGGGGAAAAAGACGGCTCCAGCAGGAAGGCGTTGTTGCATCACATTATTAGTGGAAAACTTGAGGAATTCCAGCACTCCTTGAGCAGCATGAGCAACGGTTAAATTCCACAATTCTGCCGGCAGGTTGTCCGATCGCTTATTTTGCCATTGAGGACTGCCTTCACTAGGATAGAGGCTGCGGACTGCACTGATATCCCCAGCAGTAATGCGACCTTGATTCAAGAAGCGTTGAATTAATTCCCGTCCTTGGTTATTTTCAGCGCGTTCTAATAATACTTGTTGGGAAGCCTGCCCATAAATCCATAAATCCCGCACGTTACTGGCAACAGATCCAGCTCCCGATCCCCTCGGATAGCGGATATAGTCGAAGAGTACCCCATCAGGACGGCGTTTGAGAATAGATTGTACCAGTTGATAATAGTCGATTTGTGCCTGACGGTTGTAGGGATCGATGAACACTTGAGAACCATCGGGGACGATCGCCGTGCTATCCTGTCCGCGACCGTTACGAGCGAGGGTTTGCTGGCGATCGGAGCGCGCGCCGTAAGCATAGCCGAAATTCATCGTAAACATCCACGCATAGACCTTTAAACCCCTCTGTCGCCCCTTTTGAATTGCATCTGCGAGGAGGTCTACATTCTCTGCTCCTCGAGACTGTACCACGGAGATCCACGGGGTCGGGTTATCGGCGACGGGAAGTAACACGCGGGAATCGTAGAATACTTCCACGTACACTTCGTTATAGCCCTTGTTTGCAATATGGTCGAGGACTTTATCGAGTTCCCCTGGACGGGCATCGCAGGGATGCAAGCGCAACCAAATTGCTTGGGTTTTCGGCCAATTTTGGTTGCGACATTGGGCGAGGCGATCGCCTTGCGCCTTAATAAAGGCTTGATACTCAACTTTAGCTCCCCCATCGCCATTAGTGGCGCGTTGGCGTAGGAGTTCTTTTTGCGCGATCGCATCGGGGGTCGCCCGGCAATATGCCCCAGTTTGGGCGTTAGCAGTGCGAGGGAGACTAATTTGGGCGATCGTGGTCGCACCGATAATCATTCCAGAGACAATTTTGCGCCAAAAGGCTGGAATACTATTTGTTTGAGAACTTGACATCGTTCTTTTTGGCCTGAAGGGACAGTAAAAAAAGGGTGCGAATTGCTGACCCTTTTCTACTGTACGCGACACTTTTAGTAATCAACCATTACCGATGAACAAGGATCGATTTAAAATCCCCGTTTGAGGGTAAATTCAACTTCTTTGAATTCTTGTTGGAGGCGCTTGCTTAACTTGCTGGCGAGAGGACGAACGCCGTAGGTGCCGTAAAATCCGGCTAGATTATTTAATGCTGTTTGCATGGTGGTAAACGATCGCAGCCCAGAAACGCGACTATCCCGGCGATAGCGGGAAGCATAATCGTTCATTAGGCTGCGGGCTGAAGCAACTGTTTCAGAAAAATTCTCTTCTTTCCCAGAAAGCGCGATCGCCTCGCTGAGATTTTCAATGGTTGTTAAAGTATCTTCGCGATAGTTGCCGGAAAGGAGAGAAGCGCTAGAACACCCGGTCAAGGCGATCGCGGCAACTAAGACTAGGGCAAACAGGCGAGAGAAAAAAGATTGAAAAAACATGGATTAGCTCAAAAAAACTTTATAAACCTTCATATTTTACCATTTGATTGTTGCTTATTCTTGTCTAATGCTCTACTCATTGCTTATTACTGGTTACTTTTTACGCTCTCATTTATCTAAGTTTCCGTAGAGTTGTTGATAATAATTTTGATATTCTTCGGAAAGCAAGGGTTGCCACCAGTGGCGATTATTGAGATACCATTGTACAGTTTTTCTTAGTCCTGCTTCTATTGTAACGGCGGGAGTCCAACCCAGTTCGGTTTTGATTTTGGTGGCATCGATCGCATAGCGGCGATCGTGGCCGGGTCTGTCTTTCACAAAAGTAATGAGTTGCTGAGAGGGACGCACGGGCAAATCTGGGGCTAATTCATCCATAATCCCGCAAAGCATTTGCACTAAATCGATGTTTTTGACTTCATTATTGCCACCAATATTATACATTTCTCCAGGTTTACCGCGCTGAATCACGGTTTCTAAGGCACGACAATGATCGAGAACATAGAGCCAATCTCGCACATTTTGACCGTCTCCATAAACGGGTAAGGGCTTTCCTAAAAGAATATTAATGCACATTAAAGGGATTAATTTTTCCGGGAAATGATACGCACCATAATTATTAGAACAATTGGTGATAATCGTAGGAATTTTGTAGGTATGAAAATACGATCGCGCTAAATGATCGCTCCCTGCTTTTGAGGCAGAATAAGGACTATTGGGCGCATAAGGAGTCGTTTCGGTAAAAGGCGGATCTTCTGGGTTTAAACTGCCGTAAACTTCATCAGTGGAAACGTGGAGAAATAAGGGAGAATTGTTGGCAATACGGGGAAAATGGCGGCGAAAGGCTTCGAGGAGGGTAAACGTGCCGACGAGATTGGTTTGAATAAAAGCATCGGGGGCTAAAATAGAGCGATCGACGTGAGACTCGGCGGCAAAATGAATAATAGTGTCAATCTTTTCTGTTTTGAGAAGTTCGTCAACGAGGGCGCGATCGCAGATATTCCCCTTGACAAAATGAAAGTTTTCCCGTGTTTTTAAATCCGCTAAATTCTGGGGATTTCCCGCATAGGTTAGGGCATCTAAAACAACAATGCGATCGCCTGGGTAATTCTGACACCAATGATGGGTAAAATTTGAGCCAATAAATCCCGCTCCTCCTGTAATCAGGAAGCGACGAGGAGAAGCACCGGAAAAACTCTCTGATACCATTTGCTATACGGGAAACCACATTTCCTTATTTTAAGGGTAAAAGGGAGGTGCGTCGAAAAGACTTTCCCCGGGCTTGCTGACGTGGATACAAGAATCGCGATCGCGATTTAATGTTAGTAACTACAGTGAATCACACGAGGCATAGCACGAGCAGTTAAATGAGTTTGTTATGGCATCGAAGCAGTTGCAGGCAATTTCGTAATAACTTTTCTTGGATATTTTCAAAAGATTCTACAATTAGCGATCGCATCTCCCACGACAGAAAAAGAGCGATCGCTGGTTTAAGAAAATGAAGAGAGGAGATCGCACTACAAGAGGGATTCATAAGGAAGATTTTATCCAATAAACCCCTACATGGCTCATTAGATATTACTTTTTTCTGTTGCAAAAACCTTAAGCCAAGATTTTAGTGTGTCAGCGCGTCGTTTTCCAGTTTCGTCTGACAGAGAAGGACAAACTTCCTTGACAAACGTAGATGCTCCTTCTGGTTCAATTTCTGCAAGAGTATTAACATTTTGCCAATTTAACCATGCCCAACCAACTTTTGAGGATATAAATTGATGTGCCAAGAAGCCTATTTTTTCTGTTTCTGATAAATGATGAAGAACACGACCTGCCGTTGTTGGTCGTTCCCGTTCATCTACAAGACCCAGAATTTCTACGGCTCTTCGATAATAGGAAAATTGTCTAGGAGCAATTCCAAATATTGCTAAAAACTGTTGTCGTACAGTTGATAAAGACGAGGGATGTTGAATAAAAATTGATGCGAGTTCTATCACTCGTTCAAGATTGTTTGCTTGGGGGATATCACGAGATAAAACCCTAACTTGTGATGTAAAATCTTCACTGATAGGGACATCTTCGGTAGAGATACTTCTAATAATATGTAATTCTGGATCATTAGAAGAAACAGCTATATCTACTCTAAGATTATCTTCTTTGAGATTCTTAACACAATCTCGCCAACTATTGACGACTAAAGATTCTTGAGCATTATCTCCATATTTTATATTAGACAGAGATGCGATCGCATTTGCAAGTAATTCAGATTGATTGTCACCTAATGGAATATGAAGAATAACTGTCCATGACCCCGGAAAAGACCATACAGGTCTAAATCTAAGGAGTTTCTTTATATCATTTTCATCGACAATTTCTTGAAAGAATCTCTCTACTCTATCAATTATACTTGCTCTAATATTCCAAAAATTGTTAATTTCATCGGCATTATCAATCCGAACAACGGCAGATAAACTCTTACTATCTAAAATTTGTCCTATTGCCGCAAGAGATGAAGTGATTAATCGCTGTATACCTTCCTTGACTCGAGCATGATTGCCATTTTTTAGATCGCGATCCAAAACTTGAGTATTGTATATTTTTTTAAGTAAATTTCCTCCCGCAGACCAAATATTATCATCAGCATATTGAGTTTTTTTTGCTCTTTTAAAAAATGTCTCTAATTCTTCCTGCAATTCCTCTTGTAACTCTAAATCGTCAACCTGTTCTAATACAGCATCTGTAAGGGATTTAATATTTTTCAGTTGTTTTTTAAGATGAGGTGCTTTAGCATAGTTATCTCCCCAAGTTGCTATAAAATCTAGAGTCTGTTCAGCAATTAAAACATTCCCTGAAGACAGACTTACCTTCAAAAATGAGTCTAGTGCAGGAGTTAGTAAAGCAAAAATCGGTAATTCCCAATCTTCTACACGAGAAACCAGTCCAAGAAAACTGATTCTCGATGGACTATCAGGCGTAATATTAGAGCGAGATAAAACTACGGACAGAAAGAGCCAAATTACCTCATTGTTGATAGAGATATCCGGTTTTAGCAGTTCCCGTCCCAAGACTCCTAAACCGATTTCTAAATCTTTTTGCGGTCCTAATGCCAGCAATGCAGCGAAATCTTGAACATTCACATCAACTTTGGTGAGATCGTCAAGAATTTTGTCAACTTCTTCCCTCGCTCTGTCTATATTGTCAGAGTTTAAATATTGTTGTACTTTGGTCAAGATTGTTGTCATTTTTCTTGATTTACAGGAATAAAGGTAAGACCACTCCGAATTTCAATGTCAACACGGGCGTTGGCAACTTTACACTTAGGATCGCAAAATGAATGAGGTTGTGATTCTGGTCCGACTCCCCCTTGCTTGCTGGCGTTCTTAACAAAACGTCTCGCTTTAACAAAAGCCCTTTTGCGTTCTGCTTTTTGGGGCTTCGTACATTGTTCTTCAATTTTAGCAAGAAATGATAAACCTTCTTGGTCTGTAACAGGTTTTTGTTGCGCCCAAGAATGACTATAGCCGCCTTTCTGCTGAATATCGTCTCCTTGAGCTTGTACCCTGCCACGATAGGATTCTGTTGAAATAGACACGATCGAATCATACAATTTGGACTTAAGTATTAAACTAAATCCCTCTAACCTCTGTCAAGTCGATCGCTTTTTATCTGCTTATTGAGAGGGACGGAAGGAGGATTTAGGAGGATCGAAGCGATCGCGCCCCTCACAACAGAGAAAAAAACACGATCGCAATACACCTTAATCCTCCCATAGGACACGAAAAACTGCTTGACCATGACAATTGCGCTACTTCTAACATTAGCCACAAAATTGCTTGCGGAAAGAAGAGCGATCGCATTTCTGGTATTTTCCCAAGGGATGCGATCGCTCTCTTTTTCAAGAGTAGGAGAAAGAGAGCGATCGCCCCATAAATTCCCAGCCAAGAGCAATAACCAGATAAAATCAGGCAAATATGCTTTTAGTTTTGCCATGTTCGACTCTATTCAAGTTGAAGCCCGTCAAATCCTCAATACTCTTGCCTTTACTCCCTTTGAGGAATGTCAACCTCTCAGCCGTAAATTTGACACCATTCCTGCTAGAGTAGGGTTATACGCATTTCGACATTCCTCAGAAGAATTGCTCTATATCGGCAAAGCCAAAAACCTAAGAGACAGATTGCGTGGCGGACACAAAGCCTTTCTTTGGGGCTGGCTCGATCGCTACGATCCAGAGGAAGTACGTATTGCTTTTGTCACGCTCAACAACTGGCAAAAACCGGGGCTGTTATATGAACTAGAAACGCTCATTCTACAAGCGACTAATCCTCCCTATAATGTTAAAATTCCTAAAGAATTATGACGAAAACTTTTACCACTCAACACCTTTCCCCAGAAGCAATATCGAGTCTTGTAAATAATTTACCTGACGACATAAAAGTTGCACTCTTAAAAAAATCTACTGAATTTGAATGTTCTCTCGAAGCGACCATTGAAATGGCAATTTCTAGTTTCCTAGATGAAGAAGCATTAAGTTTCGAGGATTGCCTACTCGCTCAACGTTTGAAAGAATAGGTAGCTACGATCGCCCCAAGATTAGATAATCAAAGCGATCGCATTTCTGGCATTTTTCCAAAGAATGCGATCGCCTCTCTGCAAACAGTGTTAAACTCGAAGAGAACCAATTCTATCAGTCAGAAACCTCAGCCTAAAGGCGTGAGGCCTGAAAGAGAAATCTAGAAAGCTGTTCTGACCAGCCTAAGACCTTCGAGGTCTACATGAAGATGATGGCTCAAACTCAACTCGATACAGGAATCACTCGCACAGAAAGAGGACTCGCGATCGCAGGAACTAGAATTACGCTTTATGACATTATGGACTATCCGCATTTTGAACGATCTAGTTTATCGAGGTCTTTGCATTGAAAGACTTGTAGATATTGTTCTCGATATTGATGATTATCGAGGTGCAATGCGAATTTTTATTCCATAATCAATAAGCGAGATCGCCTTTTTTGGAGAGTTAGAGAAGGAGATGCGATCGCAAAAGGAGAAAAAGAGAAAAGCGATCGCATTTTCTCTGCTATGCTATGAGCATTGAATAATTATTCATTCGCCCGTGACTCGTTTTATCCACGACCAATTTGCCAAACAATATCTCAGCGAACTCCTCTCTCCTCTCGGTGTTGTAGAAACAAGCAAAGACATTCACCCAGAAGGTCGCCAAATCGACGTTTTGTTCACCCCTTCCTCCTCCAACCCCGAACGTCGCCAAAACTTGGGTTTACTTGGACGATTAACCGCAACCTCTGCCCTCTTCGAGCCTTTTCGCAACCCCATTACTCAAAGTGATGTTCGCACTTGTATGATGAAACTATTCGTCCTGCTGGCGGACGTAGACCGAGAAACAAACCGCACGAAAGTTCCAGTTAATGAGGACAAAATCCCTCAACTCTGGATATTCACCCCAACAGCATCGGAAAATTTTCTCCAATGCTTTAATACTGTCCCATCAACACAAGATGAGGAACAAGGAATCTACTATTTAGGGACGGGTTTGAGAAGCGCGATCGTCGTGATTCACCAACTCCCGCAAACCCCAGAAACCCTTTGGTTGAGACTGTTAGGACGAGGACGCGTACAACAACAAGCCGTCAGAGAACTTGAAGCATTGCCCCGCGAGAGCCACCTGCGGGAAAATGTTATAAAATTAGTAAGAGAACTGATTGCTCTGTTAACCAAACGACAAAATCGAGAACAAGATTTAGATCAAAATGATCGGGAGTTAATTATGACTTTAACACAAATGTATGAAGAAGCAATGGCAGAAGTTCGCCAAGAAATTCGCCAAGAAATTCGCCAAGAAGTTCGCCAAGAAGTTCGCCAAGAAGTTCGCCAAGAAGTTCGCCAAGAAGTTCGCCAAGAAGTTCGCCAAGAAGCAAAAGAAGAATTTCTTCAACAAGGACTGCAACAAGGAAAAGGTGAAGGTGAAAAAGAAGCTACTCGTCGTCTCATCGAAAATATTTTTCAAGTTCGCTTTGGAGAAATGGATGAAAAATTGGCAGAAATTATCCCATCTATTATGAAACGTTCTTTGGAAGAATTTACACCTCTACTTCTACAGTTATCTCGTGAGGAGTTAATCGATCGCTTTCAAGAACCAGAAGAATAGTTTCGATCGCTCAATTATTTACTGCTATTCGCCATGTCTGGCGGTAGCGAAGCACATGATCGCATCGCTGTCAATGGCAGAGATTTATGATGAGGTTTTGACGGGATAAATGGCTCTAGAAAAATAGCCCCAAATAAGCGATCGCCTCCTGTTAACTCTTCCCGATTCTCTCTTACACCAAAAAATTTGACTTTTGTAAAATTGTCATCTCGTGCTAATCTTCACTACAGTAACAACTAAAACACCACGATCGCATGGTTCGTAGTTCACATTAATAATCAACAATCAATAATTAAATTGCCATGAGCTTATTTAACGCAATTCTTGGGGCGATTGAGAGTCCCGATCGCGCTGCCAGTCCTGACGGTATCGGGGCAATTCTCAATACAGTGCAAAGTCTCAGCCAAGGGACTCAAGCTAACCCAGAAAACCTACAATCTGCCATGTCTATCGTCGGCAAATACGTGCGATCGAGCTTGCAGGAGAAGCGAAATAACGAGGGAGAAGCAAATGCCCAGGCGATCGTTAATCAATTTAGCGGTACGAGTCCCAGTCCCCAGGTCGTGCAAATGTTGTTTAGTCACCCGCAAGTTGAACAAATTGCCGCAGAAGTCGAAAAGAAAACGGGTTTATCCGCCAATATGATTCAATCGATGTTACCGAGTTTAGTGCCTCTGGTTTTGCAATTTCTCCAATCTGGAACCGATATGAGCAATCCTCAAAACACCAATTCTGTTCTCAATACGTTTCTTGATGCAGACGGAGACGGAGACGTTGATATTGCTGATGCCCTGCAAATGGCTTCTCGGCATTTAGGAAAATAGAGGCGATCGCCTTGTCTTCCTGTATTGGGGTCAATTTCGGGGTCAATTTCGGGCAATCTTGAGCCGAAGTTTTGACCCCCAATTTTCTGAAAACGGGCATTAATCTAGACATTTATGATGCGCGATCGCCAATCTTCGCCAAGGCGACTTCGGGAACCAGTTTGACATTTTTAGCCAAACCTACAATTTGTAATAAGCGAATCGTCATCCAAGTCAGATCGATTTCCCACCATTTCAACCCGTGACGGGCAGAATACTGATAAGCGTGATGATTGTTATGCCAACCTTCACCATAAGTCACTAAAGCAACCCACCAACAATTCCGAGAGGCATCGTTAGAGTCAAAAGTGCGATAACCAAACATATGGGTAGCACTATTAACGAACCAAGTACAGTGAAAGACGATAACCAAACGGGCAAAAATACCCCAAATGACAAAAGACCAACCTCCCCACCAATACAACAACAAACCTAAAACAATCTGAAGGGGAATAAACGCATTATTTAAAAATCGGTACACGGGATCGTCAAGGTCTTGGGTATAACGAGGGATATCTCGATCGGCAGGGATCTGATGAAGCATCCAATCCATGTGACTCCACCAAAAACCCGCATTAGAATCATGGGGATCTGAAGAGGTATCAGAATATTTATGGTGAATTCGGTGCAATCCGACCCATTTAACTACACCTCCTTGACAAGCCAAAGTCCCGCAAAGTGCAAAAAAATACTCCAACCATTTTGGAGTCTCAAAACTGCGATGGGTAAGCAAACGATGAAATCCTAACGTAATTCCTAATCCTCCCGTAATCCAATGGAGAACAAGGGCGAGTCCTACGGCCTGCCAACTAAAATTTCCGGGTAGGAAAGCCAGCATCGCCACAAGATGCAGGATGCCCATGTAAACGATTGTCGTCCAATCCCAAGGCAGTTTGTTTGATGTTGCAACAGTCATGCAATAACCTAAAAAAGCGACACAACACAGTAGACTTCTGCTATTCCCAAGCACGAATTCTAGATTAATTCTAAGGTAAATTTTGATTTCTAAAACAGAAATGAATCATTAAAGATGCTATGGAAACGAAAAAGATACTATTCTTAATTGTTTATGGCATTGCCGCTCCGGTCAAGTAAAATCGCAAAAAAGTTTTACACGGGAGGGAATCTTCGCGAAAGCAGGGAATGGAGACGATCGCAATTCATCAGAAAATTGGAAAGTTTTCTTAAAATTGCGATCGCGCGATCGGGAGGCTAACTGCAAGCAATATCGGTGTTTTGCTGGCTTTCACCCTTGATTTTGAGGGCGATCGGTTGGGAGATGATGGAAAACGTCGTTTTTTGCTGTTTAGCTTGAGCGGTATGCCTAGAATATCAAGAGGACAAGCATGGCTCATTATTTAATTTTAGAATCCCGAGATCCTTACGATTCTGGAGATTGGCAGAATATGCAGCAGATTGCCCTCGATCTACAATCTCGGGGCAACAGCGTGACTTTATTTTTAGTTCAAAATGGCGTAATTCCTGCCCGCAAAGGCGATCGCCACTCCGGTCGCTTTGCCGAACTGAAACAATTGGGCATTACCATTCTAGCCGATGATTTTGCCCTCAAGGAACGGGCGATCGAGTCACTGGCGGAGGGTGTCAATTCGGCCAACATGGATCGCCTCGTTGAACTGTGCTTGCAGTCCGATACAAAAGCAATGTGGCACTAAACCCTTTAAAATTCATATCAGGAAAACTAATGACTGGAAAAACTCTTGCCCTCGCAATTATGGATTCTCCCTACGAGTCGGCCAATTCAACTACAGCGTTACGCATCATTCATAGTGCTTTAAGTCAAGGTCATAATGTGATGGTTTTTGCCTATGAAGGGGCAGTGAATTTAACCATGAAAGACCAAAAACCTCACGCGAATTCTGTTAAAGGGACAAATCTGGAAGAAGAAAATCACCCTTTAACAAAGGATTGGGTTGCCGCACTTTTTAAACTTGCTGAAGAAAAAGGTGTCACTTTAGATTGGGTCAATTGTGGTTTATGTGTAGACGAACGCGGTGCGGGAAATTGGATTGAAGGTCCTCGTCGAGGGGCTCCAAAAGACTTTCTTGAAGCTGTCAAAAATAGCGATGGCACTCTTGTCATTCCTACAAGATAAAGGAGGAAATTAATGAAAATTTTAAGTATTGTCGAATCAGCTTATCGGGGAACAATTGAAGAACAAGATGATACCATTCTTTGGTTAAATCATATTTTTCAAAATGGAGGGGCGGAGGTTTCGGTACTATTACGAGGAAATTCTGTTAATTATTTACTGAAAAACCAGGACGCATCCGGCTTGCAGTTTGGGGGGTGGAAACAAACTAATCCTCCTGAATTGGATCAGGATTTAACGGCTATGTTAGAGAAAGGAATTGCCATTTATGCTGTTGCAGAAGATGTGCGCGATCGCGGACTTCCCCAAGACAAGTTTATTGCAGGAATTCAACTCATTCCCTTGGGAGAAGTCGCCGAACTTTGCGATCGCTTTGAACAAGTCTGGCATTGGTAATCTCAAATCATAATTCATGATAATTAATGGCAGATTTAGCAGTCCTGAAAGAAGCAGAAAAAGAACTCGCGCCGATATTTTCTCAAATTGACGCAGGAGTGAAGCAAAATCTCAAAAAAGTTTTGACCGCTTTTCGCAATCATCGGGTTGGGACGCATCATTTTGCTGGGGTAAGCGGTTACGGTCATGGGGACCTCGGACGAGAAACCCTCGATCGCGTTTTTGCCG
>NZ_JAYGHV010000161.1:0-14904 GCF_034932145.1 Spirulina sp. 06S082
CCTGGTATGTTACTCCTTTTATGAATTTTTGGCTCGGAATTTTAGGGTTGGCTTATCTTCTTTATCTCAATCCTAATTCAAGTGCAATTGTAAAAAATAAGATTTTAAAACCTTTTGTTACAGCGCGATCGGCTCAAATATGGAGTTTATTAATTTTCTTTATTTTGACCTATTTCTATTTAATGTCTGGAATCACTTATATCGATAAAGCATTTTATTTATCTTCAAGAATCCCAGCAGCAGCAGCTTGTTTGCAAAGCTATAAAACCGCACCTACTTATTGCGAAGAACATTTATTTCAAGGAGGTTATGGTGATTTTACCGCTATTCAAAAACTCGCTGAACCTTTAGAAAAACATCAATTATCGGTGTTTTCTCCTCATCAAACTCGCATTTTACAAGGAGACTTTATTTTAGATACTGTTCGTTTTCAAGATAGTCCCGATCGCCATCTAATTTACTGGAGTTCGGATTTTGGCAAAACTAAATCTTCTTGGCAAGATTATCAACACTTAAATTTAATTATTCCAGCTTCTAGCGAGATTATATGGACGCTTAACATTCCTGAAAATATACAAAAAGCAGAATTTAAGACTGCGATCGCCTCCCAGCATTCGAGTTCGAGTCCCGTTACCTTTACCATTGCAATGGAATCAGAAAATGCGCCAAAAAGCAACATAATTAGCAAAACATTGCAACGCGATCGCCAATCGTGGTATCCTCTCTCCATTCCTCTCACTGAATATGTGGGTCAAACCATCTCTTTACATTTGCAAGTTGAAGCAAAAACGAACAACTTAGACACTGTGGGGATTTATCGTTATCCTTTCATCGATCTAAATTTAAACCCAAAAATAGATGCAGAAGAAAAAATTGAGATTATTCCTTCTAATACAGACTTATCTCCTGTATTTCCAGCTAAAACCGTCAAGGATTTTCAATTCGAGTTGCGCGATCGCAATGTTTGGAAAATCTCCGGTTTAGAAATTTCCGATCCCCAAACTCTCCCAACCCAAAAATGGTTTGTAGAATCACTACCTCCCAGTTTAGAATATAATCAACCTTTAAACTTATGTTGGGCAGATTATTCCTATTTCTCTATTAATCTGGCAGTTTCTCCCGCAATTTATCCGCAAACCTTAAAAGTTGCTTATCGTTTGGGCGATCGCGAAACATTTCATAAAGATGACTATTTTAAAATCCCCCTAATTGCCGATGGTCAACTACACGGTTATACTTATAAATTAAGATTGCTGAATTTAAACAAAGATGCCCATCTCGCAGGAATCGAAATTCAACCTTTCGTCGTTCATGGTATTTTACAAACTGGAGAACAAAAAGCAGAAAATTGGGTGAATATTACCGATCTTCGCTTTTTACGACAAGAAGAAGAAACATTTTGTAATTAAACTCAATTTTTTATGAAAATTCAACCCACTAATATTGCCGATGTATTGTTAATTATCCCCAAAGTATTTGAGGACGAACGGGGATTTTTTTATGAGAGTTATAATCATCGAGAATTTACTCAACTCACAGGACTTTCTCCTCGGTTTGTACAGGATAATCATTCGCGATCGCTACGTCGTACTTTGAGAGGACTTCATTACCAAATTCAGCAACCTCAAGGTAAATTAGTCCGAGTTATTGCTGGAAAAATCTTTGATGTTGCAGTAGATCTGCGCCAATATTCATCTACATTTGGACAGTGGACGGGATGCGTTCTTAGTTCCGAAAATCGGCATCAATTATGGATTCCCATTGGGTTTGCTCATGGTTTTCTCGTCCTTTCTGAATCTGCGGAAGTTCTCTATAAAACAACTGATTATTATGCACCACAATACGAACGTTGTCTTTTCTGGAACGATCGGGACTTAGCAATAGATTGGTCTATAGATGAACATCCCATTTTATCAAAAAAAGATAAACAAGGAATGCTTTTTAAAGACGCAGATTTATTTACTTAAGTTGAAAATTATATTGTTTATTTTTTAAACTTATGAGTTCATTGATTCTTTTATTCGGTAATACCGGACAATTGGGACAAGAAGTTGAGAAAAAGTTGCAGTCAACCGGACAAAATTACGTTGCGTTAGCCCGCGATCGCTGTGATTTTACCCAACCCGAAAGCCTTCGAGAGGCGATCGCCGCTTACCAACCGAGTGTTATTATTAACTGTGCTGCTTATACCGCCGTTGATAAAGCCGAAAGCGATCGCCAGATTGCAGAAATAGTTAACGGAAGCGCACTACGAGTTATCGCCAGAGAAGCAGAAAAAATCAATGCCTTTCTCCTGCATATTTCTACAGATTATGTTTTTGATGGCAATAAAAATATACCTTATGAGGAAGGCGATCGCGTTAATCCGATTAATGTTTACGGATCCTCTAAACTAGCAGGAGAAAAAGAGATTCAAGAAAACTGTAGTCGCTTTCTCATCTTGAGAACCAGTTGGGTTTATGGCGTGTATGGGAAAGGAAATTTTGTGAAAACTATGTTAAAATTAGGAGCAGCAAGAGCAGAAATTGGCGTTGTTGCAGATCAAATTGGCAGTCCCACTTGGACAGGAGATTTAGCGAATATTATCACCCAAATTCCGACAAATTTAACCGGTATTTATCATTATAGTAATAGTGGTGTTGCCAGTTGGTACGATTTCGCTGTTGCTATTTTTGAAGAAGCACAACAATTAAATTTTCCCCTGAAGATCGAGCGAGTTATTCCCATTACAACGGCTGAATATCCTACTGTTGCAAAACGTCCGGTTTATTCAGTTCTCTCTTGTCAAAAAATCGCTTCTATTTTAGAATCTTCTCCTCCTCACTGGCGAAAAAGTTTACGAAAGATGTTCGTAGGGGTTTGGTCTCCAAACCCATCTCCAAACCCATCTCCAAACCCATCTCCAAACCCAAAAGAATAAGGTAAAATAGAGAATTAAAGCGCAGGACATATTGCCAAATCATCATGCCTTTAACTCCGAATTTATCGTCCCTATCTCCAGAAAATCTACCCTTTGACCTGTCCCTACTTCCCCAACCCGTCTATATCGTAGGAGGATGCGTGCGAAATGCCCTTTTAGGGCGCAAACATCCCTATTTTGATGTAGACCTCGTATTGCCCTCAGAAGCCGTAGAAACGGCACAACGAATCGCTAGATATTATCAGGCCGGATTTGTTATTTTGGACGAAACGAGACAAATTGCCCGAGTAGTCTTTGAGTCAGGAACCGTGGATTTTGCTCAACAACAAGGTAGGACTTTAAAAGAAGACTTAAAACGGCGCGATTTTCGTATCAATGCGATCGCCTACAACCCCCGCACCAGAAAATTTATCGATCCCCTAAAAGGGAGAAAAGACCTAGAAAAGAAAGTCATTACCGCGATCGCCAAAGTCAACCTCGAAAACGATCCCCTGCGTCTCCTGCGTGCTTACCGTCAAGCCGCCCAACTTGACTTTACCATCGACTCCAAAACCCGCACTTTGATCGGACAACTTGCCCCCAATCTTGCGAGAATATCCGCCGAACGGGTTCGCCAGGAGTTAAACTATTTACTGGCAGAAGCCAAAGGCGATCGCTGGTTGCACGCGGCTTATGAGGACGGTATCCTGTCAGTATTTTTAGAAAACGCAACAGAAGACAGCATTAAGCAAATCGACAAGATCGACCATGCTGCCTGGTTATTGGGGAAAATTTGGGTAGATTTGGAAGCAGAATTACATCGTCCCATTGGTAGTACCACCTCGAGTTTAAGTTTGGCAAAATTAGCCTCCTTGGTATCCCCAGAGGTAAAAATAGCGCGATCGCAATTGGAAACCCTAACCTATTCTCGCGCAGAAATTCGCGTGGTTCTCAATATTCTCCAACATCTTCCCCCCATTCTCGCCCTCGTCAACGCACCTATGAGCCTAGAAACGCAGTATTTTTTCTTTCAGGAGGTGGGAGATGTTTTTCCTGCTTTAGCTGTATTTGGAGTTGCTGTAGCTGCCTGTCGCGATGTTTTACAAGAAACCCAAGCTACCAATGCGATCGCGCCCTTAGTGAATGCGTATCTCGACCCCAATAATCAAGTAGCACATCCGACCCCTTTAGTGACAGGAAACGATTTGATTCATCATTTAGGGTTGCGACCTTCCCGCGCGATCGGCACACTCCTGACCCAACTGCAACTCGCCCGTATTAACGGCAAAATAAGCACTCCAGAAGAAGCCCTACAATTAGCAGCAACTTTAATCCCTTCCCCATCGTCTTAAAATCATAAACCGTTTTAACACCGAATTTTTACACCGATCATGCTTGACATTCAACCCAAAATCCCTCCTATTTTTGCATCTTCTTTAGCCATCGCGGCGATCGCCGCAATTTCCTTTTCTCCCCTAGCGCGATCGGCAGACTTTACCGAAAATGGAGAAAGAATTTTCCTGAGAAGTTGTATCGCTTCCTTTAATAATTCCCAATTCACCCCAGAACAAAAAGAAAGAATCTGTCGATGCGTCCTCAATGGCTTCAAACAAGATAGCGTCAGCAATGAGGATATGTCTACTTTTACCACCAACGCCAAAGACCCCTCAAAATGGTCTCCCAGTATTCGCCGCGTTATGAGTAGTTGCGCCCCAAGTTAGCAAGTTTAGCCAGTGATAAACCGTCACTGGTGACTAAATTATCCCCCTAGCCTGCATTTCCTTTTGAGAAGGAAGCCGATAAGATAGCAAAGCACCTTGCCCAAAAATGTTTAAATTGAATGTTGGAAACGCCTCTAACTTCTTTGACCTTCCCCTCATTACCCCTACAACGCCCCCTGCTGGCGATCGGTCATGGTACTCGAAACGAAGGAGGACGACAAACCTTTATTGATTTTGCCAAAGCCTACGAAGCGATCGATCCTTCTCGTCCCGTGATTCCTTGTTTTTTAGAACTGACGACCCCAAGCATTCAAGATGGAGTTGATTATTGCATCGAACGGGGTTATTCGGAACTGTCGGCGGTTCCCATTCTCCTCTTTGCGGCACGTCACAACAAATTTGATGTTACCAATGAGTTAGATCGCGCCCGATCGCGCCATCCCCAATTAAAATTCCACTACGGGCGACATTTTGGCATCTCTCCTGGTATTTTTGAACTTTGGCAAAAACGCTTGGCTGAGTGCGATCGCCCAGAAAAAAATCCCCAGCAAATTCCGCGATCGCAAACCGTACTATTATTTGTAGGAAGAGGTTCTAGCGATCCCGATGCTAATGGGGATGTGTTCAAAATGGCACGGATGCTATGGGAAGGAAGCGGATATAAAACCGTAGAAACTTGTTTTATCGGTATTACTCACCCGCGTTTAGAAGAAGGCTTTAACCGCGCCCGTCTTTACAATCCCCAGCGCATCATCGTGTTACCCTATTTCTTGTTTACTGGGGTATTAATGGAGAAAATTTTCCACATTTCAGCGCAACAACAGGAACAAAATCCCGATATTGAGATAACGTGTTTACCAGAAATGGGCATTCATCCCCATCTTTTGCAAATATTGCGAGAACGAGAAATTGAAACACAACTCGGTCAGGTACAGATGAATTGTGAAATGTGCAAGTTCCGTTTAGCTGCGGTGGATGGGTCGGAAACTGGACATCATCATCATAACCACGGTCACGATCATAATCATAATCATAACCATGATCATCCTCCCGTCGATCCTTATGCAGATGTGGAGAAATATCATGGCAGAATTTGGCAAGTCCCATAATTGTTAATTAGTAATGAGTGAACAAGAGTTTCAAATAGGGGCAAAAGTGCGTTTAGTCGCACAACCTCCGTATTTTAAAACTGCGGAACCGATGCCGATGTTGCGTCCTCCTGATGTGGTTAAGGTGGGAGAAGAAGGGACGGTGCGCGATCGCCGTCCTGGGGGTTATTGGGGGGTAAAATTTGCTCGGGGTGCTTTTTTAATGGATGCTCAATATATTGAGAGTATTGAGGATATTGCGGCGATCGCATCTTCTAATGAAGAGGAATAATATTATTTCTCGATTTAATCAAACTCAGGAGGCCAAAGTTCGGCGATCGCGACTTCCCAACCGGGAAATAATTCTGGAATGGTTAAAATATCTCCATTTTGCAGTAAAATTGGGTCGCTATTAGGTCGATTTACAGTGACGGTTTGGCGATCTGGATCGATAAGAATACCCACTGTTGCACCCATTAACAGAAACATTTGAATTTTTTCTCTCAGAGGTTTTAGAGTATCGCTTTGAGATTTAATTTCTACGACAAGATCGGGAACCAATTCGCCAAAATAGCGCACATTCTTTCGCAATCTTTCTGCTTTGACAAAGGAAACATCGAGTGCCTTAATATTAGTATCGGGTAAAATAAAGCCTCCAGATGAATCAAAAATGCGTCCAAGACGACGAGGATTTACCCAAAGAAACAAAAAGGCACTGAAGCGAATGCCGATTTCACTTGAGGTAATATCAGAAGGACCCATAACGATAATTTTTCCGTCTTCGAGTTCGAGTTGGTAATCATACCCTGCTTGGCATAGGTTCGTTTGAATCTTGTCCAGGTCTTTAACGGTCATTCCTTGCATGAGATGAAACTCCACAATCCGGGAATTCTCTCCATTTTATCTTATAGTTGAGAATTTAAGTCAATAAAATTTCTACCAATTTATTTTTTGCAGATAAACCGCTTTTAATCGTCACCTGCGATCGCGCAACTCCGTACTGTTTTGCTAATATCTTAATTAATTCTTGATTCCCCTTGCCATCCACAGGAGGAGACTTGAGATAAACTAATAAACTGCCATCGGGTTGTTCGATAATTTCTTGCCGTTTAGAATTGGGTTTAACTTTAACTATTTTTTTCATAGATTACGAGAAATTCGAGGATATAGGAGAGGAAATCAAAACAAATAAACCAGAGCTAAAATACCTAGCAACCCCAGATAAGTTAGCGGGAATAGCCAGCGACAAACATTGTCGATGGAAGTGGCAGAAGTTTCTTTTCCTTGGAGATAAAGCATATTAACCGTGATATTTTCAATGATTGTGAGAACTAACATCACAAATGATAGTAAAATCAGCCCATCTAGAAAGGTATTGTAAATATGATTGGGGAGTATATCCGAAACGATAAATTGATAAGCAACAATCGTTAAAACCCCAGTAAAGGAAACTCCAAGGCGATCGGCCAAACCATCTCCGATCATCCAAAATACAGACCAAGAAATACCAACGATGGTAATCATCGGAATGATGATTTTGGTAATATAAGAACCGGGATCTCGTTGAACGGTAATTTCTGCAATCAGTTGAGAAAAATCATTCTTATCTCGCGGTCCCCTTTTGATTTCTAAATGCTCTTTAATATCAAGAATGTTCCATTCAGGTATCGAAAAATCCGATGAAAATCCGATGAAATTATCCTCAATCTGAAATACCAGATAGTCCTTTGACCAAGCGAAAGACTCGAATTCCAGCAAGAGTTGTTGAGTGTCAAAGGGAAAACGACGCATCTCAAAATCTGATGCTAAAGTAATAAAGAACCGTTCTTGATATTCCGCAGTTCCATCGGGTTCAATAATAAGTTCTTCGTTTTCACGTTGTCGGGGGGCAACTTCATTGATAAAATGTACGTCAGGCCACCAAATTCGTTCCAGTTCTTTTTCCGCATCTTTTTCTAGGAATATATCTTGTTGCCAGTTCGCATTTTTGGGCTCGAAGCTTAAACGAGGATCGCACCAGATTAAATTTAAAAATCCCTCCATTGTATAACTATTGTCGCTGGCAGAAAGTTCGCTAATTTCTTCTACAAACAGACCCACTCCAACTTGGGTTGCCCCAACGAGATTTGGTGGACGAACGAAACGAGGGAGATCGAGTTCGACAAGGAGTTCATTGAGAGGTAAGGCTGCTAGTTGAGCTTTCTTTTGGCTTTGATCTGTTAATTTACCATAAGGAACTTCTGAGCATTTTACCTTCATATTGGTGACAGATTGAGCCGCAATTTCGCTCGGAAATTGCAAAGACTGGGGTTTTGCATAACTTTCAGAAAATAAGGAAACTTGATGCCAGAGCAAAATTGTTACCAAGCAAAAGGGTGCAAGCCAAAGGGTGCGAATTCTGCCTAGATGCTTATAAAAGCGTTGCAATAACTGATACATAAAAGCAATATTAAAGCAAGATTTAGAGATGGTTTCGGGATGGCGATCGCGCTCAGTTGCATTTCCTTCGTCAACTCAACACGGAAAACTATTATAGACTATGGTGATGAGGTTTTAATGCGATCGCCATTTCCGTCTCAAATCTTAAATATAATCCAGTCTTTTAAGTAAATACTTTAGCTGGAAACAGTCAGAGGAAATCAAAGCAAATAAATCAGAGCCAAAATACTTAAAAAAACCAGATAAGCTACCGGGAATAGCCAGCGACAAAAATGGTCGATTGAATTAGCAGAAGTTTCTTTTCCTTGCAGACAAAGCATATTAACTGTGATGTTTTCAATGATTGTGAGAACTAACATCACAAATGATAGTAAAATCAGCCCATCTAGAAAGGTATTGTAAATATGATTGGGGAGTATATCCGAAACGATAAATTGATAAGCAACAATCGTTAAAACCCCAGTAAAGGAAACTCCAAGGCGATCGGCCAAACCATCTCCAATCATCCAAAATACAGACCAAGAAATACCAACGATCGTAATCATCGGAATGATGATTTTGGTAATATAAGAACCGGGATCTCGTTGAACGGTAATTTCTGCAACCAGTTGAGAAAAATCATTCTTATCTCGCAGTCCCCTTTTGGTTTCTAAATGCTCTTCAATGTTGATAATTTTCCATTCAGGTATCGAAAATTCAGACGAAAACCCGATGAAATCTTCCTCAACCTGAAATACTAGATAATCACTCGACCAAGCGAAGGACTCCAATTCCAGCAAGAGTTTTTGAGTGTCAAAGGGAAAACGGCGCATCTCAAACTCTGATGCTAAGGTGATAAAGAACCGTTCTTGGTATTCTATAGTTCCATCGGGTTCAATAATGAGTTCTTCGTTTTCAATTTGTCGGGGGGTAATTTCATTGATAAAATGTAGGTCAGGCCACCAAATCCGTTCCAGTTTTTTTTCCGCATCCTTTTCGAGGAATATCTCTTTTTGCCAACCCGCTTGTTTGGGCTCGAAGTTTAAACGGGAATCGCACCAAATTAAATCAAGAAATCCTTCCATTGCATAACTATTATCACTGGCAGAAAGTTCGCTAATTTCTTCTACAAATAGACCTATTCCAACCTGGGTTGCCTCGACGGGATTTGGTGGACTAACGAAATGAGGCAGATCTAGCTCGACAAGGAGTTCATTGAGAGGTAAGGCTGCCAGTTGAGCTTTCTTTTGGTTTCGATCTGTTGATTTACCGTAGGGAACTTCTGAGCATTTGACCTTCATTTTGGTGACAGATTGAGCCGCAATTTCACTCGGAAATTGCGAAGACTGGGTTTTTGCATAACTTTCAGAAAATAAGGAAACTTGACTCCAGAGAAGAATCGTTCCCAAACAAAAGAGAGCAAGCCAAAGGGTACGAACTTTACTTAAATACTTATAAAGGTATTGAAATAACTGATACATAAAAGAAGCAGTAAGGCGATATTAGAGAGGGTTTTGGGACCGCGATCGGTTGCATTTCCTTCGTCAACTCAACGCGGAAAACTATTATAGACGATGGTGATGAGGTTTTAATGCGATCGCCATTTCCGTCTCAAATCTTAAATATAAACAGATTTACATTTTTGAGATGTACCCGAAAAATATACAATGAGGAACAAAGAGCCAAAAATAAAGTTATAGATGAACTCTGCTAATAATCCTCCTCCTTATCGCATTCTTATTGTTGTTTCTCATCCCATTCCTTACATTATCCCTCTATTTCGGTTAATGGTTAAACAAAAATGGGATTTTCAGGTTGCATATTGTTCTTTAGAAGGGGCAGAATCTTACCGCGATCGCGATTTTGCCACGGAAGTAACCTGGGATGTTCCTTTATTAGAAGGATACCCTTGGACCCACGTTCCCAATATTTCTCCTAAGCCTGGACTGAGTAAGTTTTTTGGACTGGTTAACCCTCAATTAATGCAACTCGTCCAAGCAAGCGATGTTATTATTGTTTATACCGGCTATGCTTATGCTAGTTTTTGGCTGACGGCATTGGCGGCAAAACTACAGGGAAAAGGCTTTATTTTTAGTACAGATACAAGTAGTTTATCTTCGCGAAGTGGCAGATCGTGGAAGGCAAAAATTAAACCTTTTCTCTTACCCCAAATTTACCATCTCGGCGATGCAATTTTAGTTTCAACCCGTTTTGGCAAACAAACGATCGCCAGTTTAGATATTCCCGAGGAACGCATTTTTATTACCCCTTTTGTTGCCGATAATGATTGGTGGTTAGCACAAGCTGCTCAAGTCGATCGCGCCCAAGTTCGCCAAGAATGGCAAATTCCTCTCGATGCGACTGTCCTCACCTTTTGTGCTAAATTGCAACCGTGGAAGCGCCCTCAAGACATTCTCGAAGCGTTTGCTAGGGCGAATGTCCCCAATAGTTATTTGTTGTATGTGGGAGATGGGGCAATGCGATCGCAACTCGAAATGAGAACAAAAGAACTGGAATTAGGCGATCGGGTCAAGTTCTTGGGCTTTTTAAATCAAAGTCAATTACCTGCGGTATATAAAGCGGCGGATCTGCTTTGTCTCTGCTCGGAATATGAACCCTTTGGGGTTGTCGTGAATGAAGCGATGTTATGCGAATGCGGGGCGATCGTTAGCGATCGCGTGGGTGCGAGAGAATTAGTTGAACCCGGAAAGACTGGATATATTTACCCTTGGGGCAATATTGACAAACTATGCGCCACCCTACAATTGATTATACCACAGAAGGAAAAATTAAAAAAGATGGGAAAAAATGCTAAAAAACGTATGGAAAAATGGTCGCCCCAAGAGAATATTAAAGCGCAAGAAAATGCAATTAGTTTTATAATGAACAACAAATAGTTATCAACTATAAAGATGCTCAACGCTATCAACTATCAACTATCAACTATCAGCTATCAACTATCAACTATCAACTATCAACTACTTACCTATCAACTATCAAAAATGCTCAACGCTATCAACTATCAACTATCAACTATCAACTATAAGTTAAATCGCCCTGAATACTTTCTACAACCCATTCAAATTTATCGCCGTCTTCGTCGTCCTCCTCAACAATCTCTTGATGAATTTAAAGACATCAAATTACCTTGGGGAACTCCCTTTCGCATTCGTCCTCATCCCGATGATAAAGTCGAATGGTCTTTGTGGATCATGGGAGTTTATGACTTAGCCTTAAGCGAAGCAATCTGGCGATTTGTTGACCTAGGAGAAACGGCGATCGATATTGGCGCAAATATTGGTTATATGACAGGAATTATGGCAGAAAGAGTCGGAAAATCTGGCCGAGTAATTGCCTTTGAACCCTGTCCTGGAATCTACGAAGAATTAGAGTTTAATATTCAAACTTGGCAGAATTTAAAAGGCTGGAATCCCATTGAACTCAAAAAAGTTGCGCTGTCGAATAAAACTGGAACGGGACTGTTAAGATTACCCACGTATAATCGCGGAGAAGCGGCGATCGTGGAAAACAAAGAATCTGTAAATGCTGACGAGACTTTAAATGTTTATGAAGTGAACTTAAATCAATTAGATAATATTCTCGATCGCAACCTAAAAATAGGAGTTTTAAAAATTGATATCGAAGGACACGAATTTTCCGCCTTTCAAGGGGCAGAAAAAACACTCAAATCCCAACAAATCCGAGATATTTTCTTTGAATCCCATCACGGTTATCCCACTCCTGCCTCAGAGTTTTTAGAATCCTGCGGCTACCGTATTTTCCGGCTTTGGAAAGGCTTTTGGAGACCCTTACTCTATCCCGCAGATTATCCCCTAATTCACCCCTGGGAACCTCCCAATTATTTAGCGACACTGGATGGCGATCGCGCCCAGAAACGCCTAAAAAAAAGAGGTTGGTCAATTCTCAGGACTATTTCATATAGATAGAACTTACGCATTAACGGGCAAAGACTATAGCAGTCGATCTCGCATCTTTTCTGGAGGATTAGGAAGCACAAATGGCGATCGCGCCTAAAATAAAACAATAATCCCAACCTCGCACGGTATGAACTTAGAAGATTACTTTGAACCTATTGCCCCCGATAACATTCGGATTAAAGGGCATCGCATAGGCATCGAAACCATTATCGAATCGTTCCTCAACGGTTGCGAACCCAGCGAAATTGCGATCGAATACCCTGGTCTCGCTCTTGAAACTATCTACGCCACTATTACTTATTATCTGCACAACCGCTCAGAACTTGATACTTACCTTATGCACCTGCATCGCGAGAAAGAAGCAGAATATCAAAAGGCAAGGCAAAATCCTCCTCTTATCGTGCAACGAATGATAGATATTAAAGCCGAACGCAAAAAGCAACACCTGCAATTATCTTCCCAATCGGAGATAAATCGTGGTTTATGAAGACTCGATTTCTATTGGACGAAAACTTATCACTCCGTCTGAAAAAAGCCGTTTTACAATTTGATTTGCAAATTGACATTCTCCGAGTTGGAGAACCAGAAACCCCACCTTTGGGCACTCTTGACCCTAACATCCTCGAATATTTGGAAATGTCTCGACGGATATTGATTACGGATAATCGCAGTAGTATGCCAGCACATCTTAGCGAGCATTGGAACGCGGGAAAACAAATTTGGGGATTATTCTGGATTCGTCCGTCTGCCTCTCTTAAAGATATTGCCGAGGCAATTTATATCGTTTGGGAAGCCAGCGACGCTGAAGAATGGATCGATACGCTCGATTGGATTCCCTTTTGATATTACAATTAAAGCAATCCGATCGCGGTATCTTTTACTCGAACAAAATCCTGTAGAATCAGTAGATCCAAAGTACGTAATTTAAAACCCAAATTATGCAGCAAAGATTTTTAAGGCTAACTTCCTTGGGACGTTTCTTCAGTTTATTTTTCCTCTGTTTTTTCTTGGTTGTCGGTTGTAATACCACAACCCCGAATTCCCAAGAAAATCCCACTTCTACCACAACCGCCCGAGGCGATCGCGTCACCCTCGGTACCACAGATAAACCTAGGACTCTCGATCCTGCTGACAGTTATGAAATTGCTGGATCTGCCATCATCTATAATGTTTGTCAAACCCTCTACGCTTACGAACCTGGTACTACGGATTTAAAACCCCTTCTCGCCACAGAAATGCCAGAAGTTAGCGAAGATGGGTTAACCTACACTATCTCTCTGCGAGACGATGTTACCTTCCATGACAGCACTCCTTTTAATGCCGAAGCGATGAAATTTTCCCTCGATCGCTTTATTAAAAATGGCGGAAAACCTTCCTTTCTTCTCGCAGATATCGTTGAGGCGATCGAGGCTCCTGACGAGACAACTTTAATCATTAAACTGAAAAAACCCTTTGCTGCTTTTCCAGCCTTATTGGGCTTTTCTGGCACCTGTGCAGTTTCTCCTGAAGCCTATGAAATTGGAGAAGGAAAATTTAATCCCAATGAACTGATTGGATCGGGTCCTTATACCCTCACAGAATTTAATAGCGATACCATTCGCCTTGATGTTTTTAAACAATACTGGGGAAACAAACCAAAAAATAAAGGCGTAGATATCCAAATTTATAATGATAACTCCGCCAATCTTTTCAATGCCGTCCGTACTCAAGCGGTTGACATTGCCTCGCAATCTCTCGATCCCGACCAAATTGCTAACCTTTTAGAAGATACAAAAGAAGACAAATTACAGGTTATTGAAGCCCCTGGAACTGCCGTGAGTTTCATCTCTTTAAACCGCAACCAACAACCTTTAGATAAATTAGAAGTCCGACAAGCGATCGCCTCAATTGTTAATCGCAAACTTATTAACGAACGAGTTCTTCAAGGTCAAGCAGATGAACTATATAGTTTAATTCCTACTTCCTTTGATGTTTACGAACCCATCTTTGAGAAAGTCTATGGCGATGCCAATGTTGAGAAAGCCAAAGAACTATTAGAAAAAGCCGGTTATTCTGCGGATAATCCTGCTATTGTTCCGATTTGGTTTCCCGCTTCTTCTAATAGTCGTACCCTCGCCGCCCAAACACTACAAGCCTTTGTCGATCAAGAGTTAGAAGGAGTCTTAAAAATTGAACCAGAAACTGTTGATGGTGCGACCTTCTTTAAAAATGTGAAAGAAGGAATTTATCCAGCAACAATGGTCTTTTGGTATCCCGACTTTCTCGATGCCGACAACTACGTGCAACCCTTTCTAAGTTGTGAGAAAGGCTCTGTAGAAGGGGGTTGTTCTGAAGGGGGTTCTCAAACTCAAGGCTCATTTTATTATAGCGATCGCGTCAACGAACTCATCGACGCACAACGCCAAGAAACCGATGCCGTCAAACGCAAAGCAATCTTTAAAGAACTGCAAGAAATTCTGGCCGAAGATGTACCTTATATTCCCCTCTGGCAAAATAAAGAATTTCTTTTTGTCCAAAATGGTGTAGACGGCGTGCAAATGGATGCCAGTCAGAATATTCCCTTCTGGGAGATTTCTAAAGGATAAGATTGAAAACATGAAAGATGGGGAAGGAAATAAACAAAATCAAGGCTGAATTTCTTTCCCCCTTCTCTCGATCCCTTATTGACTGAAACCAAGATTATTCTGTTTTATTAGCCTAAAAGGACAAGAAAAATCAAGACATTTGTTACAAAAATTATCAGAACTTCTTCAGCACTACCAAATTTTAAAGATCCGTGGCTCGCTGTTAATTTGTCCCTGTTTTTTCCAGGGATCGGACAATTATATGCTGGCAAAACA
>NZ_JAYGHV010000162.1:0-14808 GCF_034932145.1 Spirulina sp. 06S082
AGTATTAGAATCGTCTAATGTTGCATCCCACACCCAATATTGATAATTTCCATTGATAAATTTATAAACAAAAATTCCTTCTTGGTTTTGCACCAAACCATCATCTAAACTTAAATTTCCTTTGGGACTGTGCGATCGATAAAGATAAGTATTGAAAAAACGAGATTGCCAAATTTCAATCTCATATTCACCACACTGAAAAATAAAGAGTAAATCAGCAGTAGAATCAGCAAAACTCGATTTCATAAAAACCGTTGTGAGTCCCATTGATAAAGCAAAAGCCACAGAAATAAATTTTAATGTGTTATTCATGTAATTCCCTCAAATTTAATGATTATGTTGATTCTACCTTGTTTTACTCAATAAGCGATCGCTATTCCGATTCTTTTCTTTCTGAAGTTTGCTGCTGAAAGAAATTCTGCCCCAAACTAAAGGCAGTCCCTAAAAAACTTAACAGTGAATTGGCTGCTGTTTCTTGTCCATCTGTGGTAATAATTGTTGTTTTTTGTTCTTGTGGGGCGGGAAGATTTTCGGCAATTTCTGGTAATTTAGCAATCAGTTGTGCTTGAATATTCGCTTCAGAAAGATCGTTTTCAATATTACGTCGTTGTTGTTCTAAAGCTAATTCTCGTTCTGTTTCGGCAATATTTTCAAGATGGCGCATTTGAGCTATTTCTAATTCGGTAGAGACAGTAGCGCGGGTTTGTTGTGCTTGAATTGCTTCTAATTGCATTTGTTGGCGCACATTTTCAATTTCTGCTGTTAAGCGACGCTGCTCTAATTCTAACTCTTGTAGGGCGAGTTCTAATTGTGCTTCATTGCGAACTCGTGCGGTGGTATTTTCTTCAGTAATCTGTTGACGGGCAGCATTTTCTGCGAGTTGTTGGCGGCGATTTTCTTCGGTATATTCGCGATCGTATTTTGCTCGTTCTTTTGCTGCTTGTAATTGTTCTAATTGACTTTGCACATTTAATTCTGCGGTTTGGCTTGCGAGTCGATCTTGTCGTTCGCGATCGCCAATTTCTCCAGCATTTTCTAGTTCCGCTAAACGCGCCAGTTTATCTCGATCTGCCCGAAAAGGTGCTTGTAAATTTTCCCACAATTGGGTAGAACTAACAATAGCTTCTTTGATTTGAACGGTGACAATTTTTAAACCCAATCCTTGTGAATTTTCGGTTTCATTACTTCCTTCTGCAACGGTTCGCAAGCGATAGGTTAATTCTTCAATAATGGGTTGTTTATCGCTGAGAATTTCATCGATACTTAAGGTGGCAACTTTATCTTTAATCGCGGCTTCTGCTTGTTCTCGTAGTTGTACGTTAACAATTCCCATTGGGTCTTCGGGATCGGAAAAATCTAATTTCCAGTAAGCGGTGTCGATATCTTCAATAATCCATTGAACATAAGCCTGTACTAAAATTCCTTGCCGTTCTAAACAAATACATCGGGCATTAATTAGAATAGTTTGAACGGCAGAAGGAATCACTAAAAAAGCATCGCTTAAAGGATTAAAGCGAAAAGAAATCCCTCTTCCAATATGAACAGGGCGATCGCGTCCCCTGCGGGTGTGAACGACATAAACATTGGGAGGAACAATAACACTTTTCCACCACCAAAAACCAACAATTCGATAATCTACAGCCCTATGTTTATCTTCTCTTGTTATGGGCATTTGTCGAAGGGCTGTACCTGCGGCTACGGCTTTCGGTGCAGAAATGGATGCTTGGGATCGAGGACGACTTTTTTTAAGTTGGCGATCGACCTCTTCCTGTTCTTCAAGAACTTGTTGGAGATAAGTATTTTCAACCTTTTTTTTGTCCATTTTTCTCTTGATTAGAGGGAATGTTCGTTTGTGCAGGGACGATATTTTAACTAATTTTAACCGAGAAAATCGTGATAGTTAAACACCTCCAAATATTGCCGAGTTCGCAAGCGAATTTCTTCTATTTCTTCAGTTGATAATTCTTTCGCTGTGGCTAAATTCGCTTCTGGGGTCGCTTTGCGAATGGTTCCCCAAGGATAAACTTCCTCTAAAGGTTTGCCATTCCAACTCGGTATTTTTAAGGAATCTGCCGGTTCTAATCCCAATTTTTCACAAACTTTTCCCAAGGTATTATAAGGGTCTTGCATAACATCTTCTGCTCGGACGATGTGCAGGCGATCGCGGTACTTTTCTTGATACAATAAAGCATAATATTGATTCAGCGTCCATCCTAACATATAATCAGCCAAAGAATGGGGAACTGGTCGTTTTTTCGTATCGGCATAAGCAGACCAAGGATTGCGAACGACGTGGAGAATATGACCGTTGGGAAAGTCTTCTAAAAGTTTAGGGGCATCGACTACAAAAATCGGACTATATCCCACATAAAACTGCTCTTTTCCTGTGCGATTATAATCTTTCCAGGCATCAAAAGTAGACTTAAAGAAAGCGGCAACATTATTAGCACGCGATCGCCCAGTTTCTTGAATATACTTCTGATAAATTTCGCAGCGTTCATCGTCGTTAAAATCAAACTCTATATGACGAAATTTGCTTACGTGGGGCGTTCTGGCTCTGACTTTTCCTTCTTCATCAATAATGGCTTTATAATCTTGATAAGGAGTTGCATCGAGAGAAAAAACAGGGTAGCGATATTTAACGGGAAAGACAGAACTCATGCGATCGCTAACCAATTTCGTGCCAATTTGTGACTCGAAGGGATAGACAAACATTTGCGGATGTCCATCGAGAAAACGGTGGGTTGTATTACCACCATTTTCGTACATTGCGCCTAACATTAAGAATTTGAAATCTTGCATTTTTTTGGTAATGGGTAATGGGGGGATTTTAATCGGTGATAAAGGAATAAAATAAACGGGTATCGCGATCGCGATCGCAGTCTTCTCCAACCAGGAAAGGAAACCCGGAACTAAACTGACAGTTTACCCAGTCAAGGGCAAAAATTTGATTGCCATAAGGGAAAATTAAACTACCTAAAATGTTTCCCGATCGTACATCGACAGCGTGCAAACTGCAAATACTTTTTTCCACGTCCAAACCAGGGGCATATTGACGAAAGCGAGGAATAACGCGAGATGTTCCCACAAAGGCAATATTCTCATAAAAACATAGTCCTCTGGTCCATCCAGGTAAGGTGAAAATAGGAGCAAATTTACCATCTTCTACAATGCCTAATTCTCCATAGCCACTATTATCTACCCAAAGTTTATTCTTGCATAATCTGGCGGAATGAGGGCGTGTTAAACCCCGTACAATGGGTTCTCTAGTTTTACCTGAAAAGATAACTCCTCGTCCATCAACGGGAAAATCTGGATGTCCTGGACGTAATGCAGAAACTTCTGCACAAGAGGCAGAAAAATAGGAAGTTTCGAGGGTTTCTCCGACAGCGATAGAGTTGAGTTGAATATGATTTTGTCCGAATATAGGTTGTGCATCAATTTCGATACAATAAGGATGCCAAACACGCTGATACGTGCCATTATTTTCGAGTAATGCGATCGCATTCTGTCCGACGGCATTGGCATATAAATTTCCCCCAATCATTGCCAAATCGTGAATGTATAAACATCCTGGATAAAAACGCGATCGCACGGGAATTAGAGGGCGATCGTCTCGTTTTTCTTCGGGTATATCCAACCGAGAAATTGTATCCCTAACGGGCATTAAATCATAGATTTGGTTAGGATTGCGGGTACTGGCAATATGAACAATACCGCGATCGCGATCGACGGTTAAACCGGAAGGATGAGGCATTCTGGTATAAGTAATCCTTGGTTTTCCTGCTTTTACCTGCATTCCCATTAATAAATGCTCATATTCTCGCGTTATTAATAGGGTAATACTGCACCGTTCTAAAACATCCCACCAATCGCCTCTCGCTTCATATTCTAATAGTTTGGGATCGGTTTCATTAGCTTCTTGCCATTGAGAGGTAATTTGCTTATGATCTCGCCATTCTTGATGATGTTGCTGCCAAATTTCGGCTAATTCCCTGGTTTGTTTTTTCATCTTTCTTTCTTCCCTTTTTTCTGTTGCCAAATTTGCCATGCCCCCCAATATAACCTAAGTGCAGACTTTAAATTGGTTGTCGATCGCCCGCTATGACGAGAAGTTGAAAAAATCGGCACTTCTAGGACAGGATAACTTTCTTGACGACAAATAATATTAAATTCTGCGTCAATTAAATCGTCATCGCGAGTTAACTGAAAAAGGCGATCGCACTGTCGGGGAAATATTTTTGGAGTTCCGTTAATATCCCAATAAGAAAGATCGAATAATGTCCGACATTCTAAGTTATAGAATAAAGAACCTAAGCGACGAAACCAGTTATCGCGGATTTTGCGATTGGCTTTAATAATCACTTGAGGATAAACAACTGCATAAAGTAACAATAATGTCAAGTCTTTAGCGCTGGTTCTGGCAGAATTAGTATAACAAATTAAATCCCCTTTAGACGCAGCAATTCCTAATTTTACTGCCAGTCCCCAACCCCCTTCTTTACTATAAACAATGCGAACCGATGGATATTCTTTAGCTAATGCTTGACAAACTTCCAAAGAGCGATCGCGGCAATTATTCACCACTAAAATGAGTTCGTGAGGGTGTTGAATTTTATCCAAGGCTTCTTCATATTCTTGCACGATCGCGCCAATATGATCGGCTTGATTGTAAACAGGAAGAATAATTGAAATTAATATTTTATCCATTAATAATTAGCAGATGAATTAAGCAATCGTTACAATTTGGGTTAATCTCTTTAAAATTCGCAAAACTTCATACAAATCCCCAGCATTTCGGATTCCGAATAATCGAGATGTTGCATATTGCGGTACATTAGTTTTCAATAACTTGACAAATAAAAAGCTCCCTCCCGTTGTTACCATACCATAAGTCTGTTTTTCTGGATGGGGATTTGCCAGCATATAGACCAGTAATTGTGCTAAACCTTCTTCTGTCGAAAAAGCAAATTTTTTCGATTCAATCACCATAACCCAAAAGTTTTCTTTTAGCACTAAACTATCAATGCGTCCTCGCACTAGAACATCTTCATCTTCAATCGCAATATCAATTGATTGTTCCGATTTCACATAAAATGGATCGAGAAAAAAACCACCAATAAAGAGAATTGGATCTAAAATTGCCATTTTCACCACTCCTTCTAATAGAGGTGGGTGTTCCAGTAAATTAAAATATCCCTCCTGTACTTGGTCGAGAAGTTGCTTCTGTAAGTTGGTAATCTCAGGAAGGTTTTCTTGCCATTCTCGGAAGAAATTCTCATCTCTATTAAAATGAATACCAAAATTATCGATCGCATAGCGCATATCGATATTTTGAGTTTGAATAGTTTGTACCATTTTAAATTTCTCCTTTTTAATATTGGGATAAATTCAAACTAAATCCGGGTAGCACATTCTCCCCTGATAAGATTGCAGGAAGATTTTTTATTTCTTGTTCTTTTCCTTGGCAATAAATTTCGACTTGCTGTTGTTGCGGGTTAATTAACCACCCTAATTTTACCCCTGAATCTATATATTCTTGCATCTTCGATCGCAATAGTTCTAAACTATCGGTTGCCGATCTTAATTCAATAACAAAATCGGGGGCAATAGGAGGAAATTTGCGTCTTTGTTCGGGAGTGAGTGCTTCCCAACGTTCTTTCTCAACCCACGCAGCATCAGGAGAACGATCTGAACCATTGGGTAATTTGAATATTGTTGAGGAACTAAAAGTGTAACCGAGATTGGTTTGACGATTCCAGATCACTAAATCGGCAATTAAATTGGACTCTCGATTGCCACTTTCTCCGCCAACTGGTGACATAATAATTAATTCTCCTTTAGCTGTCCGTTCAAAGTTTAGTTCGCGGTTATTTTGACAGATGTGATAAAATTGCTCGTCGGATAGGCGAACGGCTTCCAAGTTTAATGTTAAGGTATTCATCACTAATACTTGAGTTCAATAATACCCTGTATTATATCATCAAGCTATTGATTTACGTTAATTTTATTTATCTTTTCTGAAGTGCTATTTTTGCACTTTGCACGAGATGTTCTACCGATAATCCATGTAAAGATAATAAGTAATCTCGGTTGCCAGATATTCCACCGGGCTGAGTTTTAATACCACAACGACACAAGCGGCAGTTTAATTTTTCTTCTGCAATTACTTCTGCAACAAAAGACCCTAAGCCTCCAGTAACATAGTGTTCTTCAACAGCGATCGCAACTTCAAATCCCGGTAATATCTTCACAAGGTCTTCTACTGGAGAAGGATTAAAACTCGAAACGATCATCACTTGACTGGAAATTCCTTCACCTTGTAAAATCTCCATTGCTTGACTTACTTCTTGAGCAATATTGCCCATCGTAATGAATAAAAAATCCGTCCCTTCTCCAATTATTTGAGTTTGTCCTAAAATAAAATTGCCGTTTAATCCTGCAATTGTATTGACATCATCTTTCCCTAAGCGAAAATAAATAGGTTCCGGTAAATTCCAAGTTTGTAATAAAGCCGATCGCGCTTGTTGATAATCTGCGGGAACAATTGTTGTTATTCCAGGCTGAATTCGCATCACTCCCACATCTTCTAAAGCGTGGTGAGTCGTCCCCGCATGACCATATTCAAAACCGCCGCCAATACCCAAAATTCTCACCGGAAACTGATGTAAAATGGCACCATTACGAATAAACTCATAAGGTCGCAAAACGGCAAATGTGGCGATAGAATAGAGGAAAGGAATAAACCCCGCTTCTGCTAAACCCGTCGCCAACCCCACCATATTTTGTTCCGCGACTCCCACATTAAAAAAGCGATCGGGGAACTTCTCGGCAAAAGGTTCAATAACTGTATAACCGAGATCGCCAGTTAATAAGACAATGCGGCGATCGCTTTCTGCGAGTTCGACAAGGGTGTTAATAAAAGTTTTTCTCATGTTTTTACTATAGCGATTGAAGAATATTATTGAATAGCATTAAAACAGCAAATTTAGCAAATTTTTTCCCGATCGCCTTATGGAAAATGCCAAACTTCCCAATTTTTTTATCGGTGTTGACGGTGGTGCAACAAAAACTATTGTCCGCGTTGAGGACGAAAACGGCAATCTTTTAGGAGAAGGCAAAAGCGGCACCTCTAATATTCGTCTCTCGGTAGAGAATACCTGGACATCGATTCACACTGCCCTCGAACAAGCCCTTCTACCCACGGGAATTATCTTAAATGCCCGCGCAGGCAATTTCTTTTGTTGTGCGGGGTTAGCGGGGACTCAGGTGCCTTCTGCTTGCGAGGAATTTCTTGCCCAACCCCATCCTTTTCGCAAGTTGGTTCTTGAGTCTGATGGCTATATCTCCTGTGTGGGGGCGCATGGGGGCAAAGATGGGGCGGTTATTGCTATTGGGACGGGGGTTGTCGCTTATCAAATTGACGCGGGAAAAGTTTCGCGGGTAAGCGGTTGGGGTTTTCCTCAAGGAGATGAGGGTAGCGGGGCTTGGTTGGGGTTGGAGGCAGTCCGGGCGACCTTACATTGGCAAGATGGACGTAGAGATAATTCTCCCTTAATTGAAGCAGTTTTGGCGCATTTTCAGAATGATTGGACTCAGTTTATTATTTGGGTCAACCAGGCAAAATCCACCCAATTCGCTGAACTTGCCCCTATTGTCGTCAAACAGGCGATCGCCGAAACTCCCCTCGCAGTGGAATTGCTGCAACAGGCTGCAAGGGATATCGATCGCATTGGGGAAGCATTAGCAGCAAAAACGAGTCAACCTCTTCCTTGTGCTTTGTTGGGGGGTTTAGCCCCTTTTATTGAACCGAGATTGGGGGAAAACTTGCGATCGCGCCTGGTTCCCCCACAGTACAATGCGGCAAAAGGGGCGGTTTTGCGTCTTCGTCAGTTGGTTTAAAAGAATTTTCCCGATCGCTTTCCCTTCTTCACAAAATCCTCACAATGTTTTGTTATATCTAAAGGTAATTCAATAACGTCGATCGCACTATATAAGATTGGCAGATAAGAGATGGCCTCCGGAATGCAAATTCTGGGGGCTGTTGGTTTAAAAAAAGAATTTTCTCGATAAGTTTTCTTTCTTTACAAAATCCTCATGATGTTTTGTTATACCTAAGACAATTCAATAACGTCGATCGCACTATATAAGATTGGCAAATAAGAGACGGCCTCCGGAATGCAAATTCTGGGGGCTGTTGGTTTAGAGGAGTTGAACCAGAAATCATCAGAAAGAAATGGGAATGATGCAGCCTTACTCGGTTTTTTACAAAAATTCATATTTTTGTTTTCGTAAAAATTAAGCCATAATGGGTAGAAATGGAGTGAGATATCATTTAGAATTCAAAATCAGGGAAACGTGGTAGAGCGAATTGATGCGAAAAATATTGAGCCAATGCTCAAAAAACTCATAGATATTGCTGCAACCGTCGAACCGAATCTATCCGATCGCCTGAAAGAAATCGATCGATGGGCTGGCCAGGAAAAGGCTGGATTTCTCACAAGTCGCAAGTTTTTAATGGCTTTTCTTGCGGAAATCATCGAAGATGCACAAATATGGTTAACTTTACAAGAGAACGCAATACAATCTTCTGATGAGGAATACAATCGGGAATACCAACAAAAACTGGCTCAGGAAATGACTCCCCCCCTAGCCTATTGGTATTCTAAACTTTTTCCCCTCTGGTTTAGGAGCAGCGATCGCAAATTTTCTCAATGGAAGAATTGTCTCAAATCTGGCAAACACAGTGCCGATGATGCAACAGAGCTTAATTTATTGGTTGAACAAATTCAAGAGCGAGGAGGCAGTGTATTATGTAGGAGGATTATTGATTTTTCCATGTCTACCGATCTGATTGTTAGCGGTCGTCAGTCTAATACGAATTTGTGCGTTCAAATCACAAAAATGGGTGAGTCGGAACAAATGCAAGAAAAAATAAAGTCATGGAAAAAGACATTAAAATTGTGGGATATTAAAAGAGGGCTTTTTGTTAGTCTAAATCCTGCTAATTTCCCAGACTCTATCCAATCTGCCAGCAATTTAATTCTTTTTAATAGCGATCGCATGAAATCAGAAGATTACAAAAGTTTTAGTTTTTAGTTCAATTTAAAACAATTCAATTTAACTCAATTTAACTCAATTTAAAATCATCACTTTAACTTAACAAAGGGCAATCAAAAATATGAATTCAGGAAAACTCGACCTGCTTTTATCTTCTTTACAAAAAGTCAAAAAAATGCAGGCAGACCGTTTAAATTTAGGATCGGATTATATCGATCTCTATATTGATAACGTCGAGGGGGATTGGTTGGAGAATTGGGGGCAACCCGAAAAATCATTGCAAAATTCATCGCAACATTTAACTAATTCGGGAGAAACTAATTTAGGAGAATGGCTGAAAGATAAAGCGATCGCCGAATGGCAAAAAGTTGAAGATATTTTTACTTCATTTCCCCAGCAAAAACTCGCTTTTGTCTCCAGCAATGTTGCCAGCAAAACGAGACAGATCGAACGTTGTAAGCGGATCGATTTAGGAAAAATTGCGAAAGCGCGTACTGTTGTTTTAATCGTCAGCTTACGCCCTCAGAGTGATTCTACAATGGACATTGAGATCGCCTTGCGTCCCCTTCCCCCAGATCCCGAACTCCCTCAAGGGTTGAAATTGTACCTCCTCTCAGACTGTGGAGAAATCATGGAAGCGATCGCCGTTGAACAAAACAGCGAAGTAATTTCTCTGACGTTAGCGGGGAAACAGGGGAAACGCTTCCAACTTCAGGCGATCGGGGAAGGAGTGAATATTACCGAAGACTTTGAGATTTGAGGGTTGTGGCTTTTCATGTCTGCTGTGAGGCGTTTGACCGCAAAAAAGGCGATCGCCTTTCCTGTCAACCTAAAAATCTTGATAATTGGGAATCAATAATTGATAATTAAAGAATTGATAATCAATTATTGATGGTTGTTCCATGATCCACGACATTTTCATGCCCGCGCTTAGTTCCACCATGACCGAAGGGAAAATCGTCTCTTGGGTTAAATCCCCTGGCGATAAGGTCGAAAAAGGGGAAACCGTCGTCGTGGTGGAGTCGGATAAAGCAGATATGGACGTGGAATCGTTCTATAGCGGCTATCTGGCTACCATTTTAGTTGAAGCCGGACAAGAGGCACCCGTCGGCAGTGCGATCGCCTTCATCGCCGAAACTGAGGCCGAAATCGAACAGGCGAAACAAAAAGCCCCTACTTCCCCAAGTTCCGCCCCTGTAGCCCCATCTGCGCCCTCAACTCCCCCTACACCTACAGTTAGCGAAACCCCCAAATCTGCCCCTACAACTGTTGCCAGCAACCGTAATGGTAGAATTGTCGCCTCTCCTCGCGCCCGCAAATTAGCAAAAACCCTCAAGGTTGATTTGGCAACTATCCAAGGAAGCGGACCTTATGGACGCATCACAGCAGAAGATGTAGAAGTCGCAACGGGAACAGCAGCCGAGAGTACAGCCCTAACGACAACTCCTTCAGTCACAATGGTTAGCCAACCTGCCTCACCTTCTCCAAAACCCGTTCATGTTCCGGCTGCGGCGACACCAGGGGAAACCAAGCCCATGAATACGCTACAAAAGGCGGTGGTACGAAATATGCTGGCCAGTGTGGAGGTTCCCGATTTTCACGTGGGCTATACCATTACGACAGATGAGTTAGACAAACTCTACAAGCAAATTAAATCCAAGGGCGTGACAATGACGGCATTGTTAGCAAAAGCTGTAGCGATGGCTTTACAAAAGCATCCTATTGTTAACGCTGCTTACGTGCAAGATGCGATCGCCTATCCCAGTGGAATTAATATTTCTGTTGCTGTTGCAATGCCCGATGGTGGGTTAATTACTCCCGTGTTAAAAGATGCCGATAAGCAGGATATTTATTCTCTTTCTCGGACTTGGAAAGGATTAGTCGATCGCGCCCGATCCAAACAACTACAACCGGATGAATACAATAGCGGCACTTTTACTCTTTCTAATTTAGGAATGTTTGGAGTCGATCGCTTTGATGCCATTCTTCCTCCTGGACAAGGGGCAATTTTGGCGATCGGTGCATCCCGTCCTCAAGTTGTCGCAACCCAGGAAGGATTATTAGGAGTTAAGCGTCAGATGCAGGTGAATTTAACTTGCGATCACCGGGTTATTTATGGGGCTGATGCGGCTGCATTTTTAAAGGATTTGGCAGAGTTAATTGAAACTAATGTTCAATCTTTAACAATGTAGGTTTGATAGTTGATAGTTGATAGTTGATAGTTGATAGTTGGGAAAGGCACAAGAGGGATTGGACTTACGCAGTTAGGGAGCGAGACGCTCCCACTACTGTATTCTCTTACTATGGTAGTGCGGGCATCTTGCCCGCTAGTGCTTCAGTATTAATCTTTCTTAATCTTTTCTCGTTTCCTTTCTCCATCAAAAACATGACTGATTCAAATCCATTGTGGTTAATTGGTGGAATTATCATTTTAGTTCTCTATTTGCTTCTTTCTGGATTAACAGAGATGGGAACGAAATGGCCGTGGCAAGATAAACACAAACAAGAAAATAAATGACAACAGATTTAAAAACTCAATTACAAGAAGAAATCGCTGAGGTCGATTGGAATGCCTTACAGCCTCATGCGCGTCGAGATGCTTTAATTGTGGTCAATCCTTTATTAGATTTAGTTGCAGTGGGGGTTGCGATCGCAGAAGATAACAAGCAAGTAGTCGATCGTTGGATCCGCGAACAGTTAATTTGTAAACCTTCTGTGGACGATTTAAGCAATTGGAACGCGCAACCCGAGAAAATGTTTAAGACATTAATCGTACAGCCTTTTGTTTTAATCTCTGCGGTTTAATTCAATATGACACTTCAGATTTTACCACATCCTTGACCTAAAAATACCAGAAAACGACCGAGAATTGGCACTAATCAAACTTGGTATTTCGTTATGAATGCAAGAGAAGTTGGCAATTTTGCTTGGTTTACTGTCGTTTTAGTTCTTCTGGTTCTGTTCGTTTTTGGTATTTTGCAATGGTTGGGAATTTCCGCAGGTAGTTTTATCGATTGGATTGTCGGTTTAGCCAGTATTTGGTGGTTAATTGCGATCGTGACTATTCCTTGGAATATTCATTTTAGTGCAAAAGAAGTCCTTGTGGATGCCGATCGCTCTCGAAAAAAAGAAATTCCCGTTGATAGCGAAAAATTGAATTATGTTCGACTTGTCATGCAGCGATCGCTATGGGTGGCGATCGGATTGCATATTTTTTCAGCATTGGGTTTATATCTTCTCGCACTAACGGGAGTAAGCCGCATTGGTTATGTGAGTTCTGCGGCGACACTTTCATTTACAGGTTTACGTCCAGCAGTTTCATTTTATCAATATCTCGCCTATCGTTTGCATTCCATCCGTCATGAATTCAAATATCCTCGCGAAGATATTGTTGAAGTTTGGAATCGCTTAAAACAAGTTGAAGCATCTACCAAAGAATTGCGAAAACAACTCAACTTTGAAAACGCTGATTCCATTGTATCTTCTCAACAGCGTCAATTCGAGGCCATTCGTCAAGATTTGACCCATTTGGCAAGTTCTCACGAAGGTTTAAAAGCACAAAACCAAGCAGATCACGATCGCATTGCAAGAGAAGCCAAAAATGCGATCGCGCAATTGAGTGAGGATAGCGAATTTTTGGATCGGGTTCGGGAAATTATCCGCTTTTTCAAACAGGCGTAAATAGCTCAAATAATGATAGAGTATTACAGATTATTACGGATTGCTCCGTAGACGCATTTAAAAGATTCTTTGTCACGATCGAACTGCAATGGTAACTGTTAACGATAATTATCTCAAACTCAAAGCTGGCTATCTCTTCCCGGAAATTGCCCGACGGGTGAAGGCATTTGCCGAAATGAATCCCGATGCACCAATTATTAAACTGGGAATTGGTGATGTCACGGAACCTTTACCCGCAGCTTGTCGCATTGCCATGATAAAAGCGGTAGAAGATATGGGCGATCGCGCCACATTTAAAGGTTACGGACCAGAACAAGGTTATGCTTGGTTGCGGGATAAAATTGCCTCTCACGACTTCCAAGCAAGGGGATGCGATATTGATGGGGCAGAAATTTTCGTCTCCGATGGGGCAAAATGCGACACGGGAAATATTCTCGATATTTTTGGCAAAGATAATGCGATCGCGGTAACAGATCCGGTTTATCCGGTTTATGTCGATACAAATGTTATGGTAGGCCATACGGGAGAGGCCAACGATGCGGGCAAATATGAAGGGTTAATTTACTTGCCGATGACCGCAGAAAATAATTTTACTCCCGATCTTCCGACGGGAAAAGTAGATTTAATTTATCTTTGTTTTCCCAACAATCCTACTGGGGCAACGGCAAGTAAAGCTACTTTGAAAAAGTGGGTAGATTATGCCAAAGCAAATGATGCGATTATTTTCTTTGATGCTGCTTACGAAGCCTTCATTACTGACCCAGAATTCCCCCACTCTATCTATGAAATTGAAGGGGCAAAAGACTGCGCGATCGAGTTTCGTTCTTTCTCGAAAAATGCCGGGTTTACGGGAACTCGTTGTGCTTTTACTGTCGTACCAAAATCCCTCAAAGCTAAGTCCTCGGATGGGTCTGATGTAGAACTGCATCAGTTATGGAATCGCCGCCAATCTACTAAGTTTAATGGTGTTTCCTACATCATACAACGGGGAGCAGAGGCGGTTTATTCGACAGAAGGACAGGCACAAATTAAAGGTTTGATCGGTTTCTATTTGGAAAATGCCGCGATCGTGCGGGAGAAATTGATGGCGATGGGTTTAAAGGTTTATGGGGGGGTTAATGCGCCTTATGTTTGGGTGCAAACGCCGTCTGGAGTCACCAGTTGGGATTTCTTTGATAAGTTATTAAAAGAAGCCAATGTGGTAGGAACTCCCGGTTCTGGTTTTGGCGCTGCGGGGGAAGGTTATTTCCGCATTTCTGCCTTTAATAGTCGGAAAAATATAGAAGTGGCGATGCAGCGTATTGCTGAGAAATTGAAAATGTAGTTTTGAAATCGAGGGTTGAAAAACTGCTGGCGATCGCTAACCTGTAAAAATATCAGACAATTCCAAAACAAAACCCGGTAATACTTCCTCTCCGGATACAGTTGTAGGATTTTCCCTGATTTCTACATCGCGATCGCATCGATAAATCTCAACTCGGCGGTTATTTGGATCGATTAACCAACCTAACAAAGCCCCATTTTCCATGTATTCCTGCATCTTAGCTCGAGTTATTTCTAACTCATCTGTTGGTGACAATAACTCTACCACAAAATCAGGACAAATTGGGGCAAATTTTCTCCTTTCTTCTGGTGTTAAACTCTCCCAACGTTCCCGACGAACCCAAGAAGCATCCGGCGATCGCTTTGCACCATTTGGCAAACAAAACCCCGTCGAAGAATCAAAGGTTTTACCCGATCGCGATCTTTGATTCCACACCCAAAGCTGACCCGAAAGTGTTGAATTTCTGCCTCCTGTTTCGCTTCCCGTTGGTGACATAACGATTAACTCTCCTTTGGCAGTTAGTTCAAAACGCAAATCGGGATTCTGTCCGCAAATTTGGGCAAATTGTTCGTCATTTAATTCTAAAGTCGGACGAACTCGTACTGTTAAAGCTGTCATCATCAGAAAAATTGGGTAGAAACCCCGTCCTTATAGGACGGCTTTATATTAGTTTCGCTACCGCCTTGGAGTTGTTCAATTAGGGTGCTTTTGTATTGCACTTTTAACAGGACAATTACTGTATC
>NZ_JAYGHV010000163.1:0-14516 GCF_034932145.1 Spirulina sp. 06S082
TGCTGCCAAAGTTAAGAACAAACTCCCGCGAATAATTCCTCTCGCTAACCCCCATTCTTGTTTGATGCGATATTCTGAAATCGATCGCATCACCGTGCGCGGTAGACCTAAACTCGCGGGAATGGCTAATAATAATGACCAAGCGATAACATATTCATAAATTCCATATTCAGTTCTTCCCATCCAGCGAGCTAAAAAGACTTGTAAGAGATAGATTAATACTAATCCTGCTGCTTTAATAATTAAGGCGATCGAAGCCTCTTTTGCAAGAACATCTAAGCGGATACTTTTTGAAGTTGAAGAGAGGGTAGATTCAGTCATTTAATAAAATTTTAGAGTGATGTTGTAATTTTTGGGCGATCGATAAATAGTAATGTTTGGCATTGCCATTGGTTTCTTTTTGTGCTAATGATTTTAATGTTTCTGCTTTAAGCTCTTTGACTGCTCCTGTCTGAAATTCTAAAGCTAAAAGATAGTCTGTCAGTTCTAAAGTCCACTGATAGTCTTCAGCAGTAAAAGCATTTTGAGCGACTTGCCAAAGTTTTTCCTTTCCTCCTACAAGCCTAGAAATTCTAGTTGCATTTTCTCTTGTTGATAAAGGAAATAAATGAGTCGGGTTGCCATCAAACCAGCCTAAATAGTGATTATAAATCCCCCGTACCGTCCAAGGTATATTACCATAATTCTCTTGAAGATAAGGCTTTGTTGCTAATTCTGGCGGGAGTTTTACAACTTCAACTAATTCATCGGGTGTTAAACCGCGACTCATTCCCGCAAGAGTTTGTGTAAAAATGGAGTCAATTCCATCTCGATAATCGGTGATAATTAGTTTTATTTTTTCCTCTCCTGTAATGGGTAAAGAATGGCCAGAAATCAAATATTCTGGTTCTTCACTGAGGATTTTATCAAGGCTGCGAACCCACTGTTTTACATCTCGATATGACCCCCTAATGGAATAAAGATTGGGAAAGGCACGATAATAATTATCTCCACATAATAATACTTTCTTATCGGGCAGCCAAACATAAAGTTGATCGTCGGTTTCTCCGGGTGCCGCGACTAATTCTAAAGCAATTCCTGCAATATTTAATGATACCCTCTCTTGCGTAAATCGATGATTGGGGGGTACAAAACCATCTCCTCCATTTTTGATGGGCAATTTGCACCATGTTTTGTTTACTGCAATGATTTCTTTGGGGTCAATAAAAGTACCATGTTGAAAACTCGTGCGATCGCGATCGATTTGTTGTAGTTTATTATCTTTAACTCCTCCTGCTTGGAAATTTGCCCTTGCATAAATTGGGATGCGATCGCCGTTCAAAAAAGCGCGAGTCCCCCCAGTATGATCATAGTGGGAATGAGTATAAATAATCGCTGCAATGGGTTTTTGAGTAATATTTTGAAATTGAGTGATAACTCTCTCTGCTGCTGCGATATTGTCTCCTGTATCGACAATAATGACACCATTATCCCCTTCAATGAGAGTAATATGCGCTCTTGTATTTCCCACGGCCACATAAACACCAGATGTCACTTCGATAATCTTGGGTTGACATTCCTGATGTAAATTACCTAGATTATCTGCTAAAATAGAAGAAGAATTGAGGAAAAATAATAACCCCAATAATCCTAAAATCTTGAAGATATTTGCGATCGCATTACAGACTAATTCATAATTCATAGCCAGTTTTTTGAACAAAAAAATACAAATAACAGGGTAGAGGAGAATCTTACCCCGCTATCTTTGAGAGTGATGGTTTTAACTGTGCAGTTTTCTCAGGTATTCCGAGACAGTATACCCGACAAAATCTCCGTGCAGGATGCCTTTATCGGTTAATGTTACCTCGTCATTACCGATCGCAATAAATCCTTCGGCTTCAAGTTGTCCCAGAGGTTGAGCGCAAAGAGACTCTAATTTAAACCCATATTGAGATTTAAACTTATTCAAGTCAAAGCGTAATAATTTCATCCCCAATAAGACATCTCGCACCATAAGGTCTTGACAGGTAAACTTATAACCGCGCACGAGAGGAAGTTCTCCTGCATTGACAATTTCCCCATATTTGTCAAGGTCGCTGGTATTTTGTAGGAGGAAGTTATCCATGCTGCCAAAAGCAGAAACTCCCAAACCATAAAACTCCATCCCCTGCCAAATATTGTAAATGTATTCGCTGCGATCGCTATTGTTTTTGGTGTAGGTGAAGAAACTCCAAGGAATATAATTTTGGCGAGTTAATTCTCCCATCGCATATTGCATGAAACCCTTTTCTTGTTCGGCATCGGGTAAGTTAATCTTTTCTTCTCGTACTCCTTGCTTGTAGAAATCAGTATTGGCAAACGCTTCCATTTGATAGACAGTAATACTCTCAACCCCGGTACCGATCGCACATTCAACGCTCTTTTTCCAAGTTTCATCGGTTTCCCCAGCCAAACCGCTAAGGAGGTCAATATTAATCGTCCATTTGCCTTGACCCGCTTTTTGAGCCATTTCAATAGCGCGATAGGCCTGTTTTTGATTGTGACCGCGACCGCTTAATTGAATGATATCTTCGACAAAGGATTGAATGCCCATACTGAGACGAGTCACCCCCAATTGTGCTAAGGTTTCCAGCTTACTTTTGGAAATAGTTAAAGGTTCTGCTTCGAGGGCAAATTGTTGACGGTTATCAAATTGCTTGAAATTCTCCCGCAAGGTGCCAACCAACTTTTCAAAGTGATGTTCTTGTAATAAGCTAGGAGTCCCACCGCCAAAATAAATAGCGTGTATGGGACGATTTCCTAGATCGAAGCGATCGGCAACCAATTTGATTTCTTTGCACAATGCGTCCACATAGGGATCGAGTTCGGGACGCTCTTTGAGATCGACGGTTTTATAATAGCAAAACGAACATCGTTGCGTACAGAAAGGGATGTGTAAATAAAGGCACATCGGTCGATCTTGTAACTTTTCCCCAATAGCCGATCGCTTCCACTTTTTAAAGGGAGGATAGTTAGGAGTTAAAGGAATCCGTTGAGCATCGAGTTTGGTTCTAGGTTCGGCAATCGCAATCATGAGGCTAATGAATAACGGGGACTAGGGGAATAGGTGATTTAGCTATCTTACGGATTCAGCTACTAGCTACTTTTTCTCGAGATGCTAATTTTTCAGAAACAAACTCCGCTAAAACATGGAGATTGCTAAAGTATTCTGGACTGAGTTCAGTATCGGCAAATTCAATCCCAAATTTTTCTTCAATCAGAGAAATTAATTCTACAATAACGATAGAATCAAGTCCCAAACCTCCTTCAAATAAAGGGGCATTGTCGTCAATCTCTTCTTTTGTAAGATTAACATCGAGTTCATCGGCGATAATGACTTTGAGTTTTTCAATTGCTTTTTGATCTACTTTTTGATCCATGAAAATTATTCCCAAAATAGATTTGTTGTTTGGCTGAATGCGATCGCTGGAGCTAAATTTGTTGCCAAACTTGCTCATTCTAGCATTAACTCGATTTCTTTATAGCAAGTTTTAGACCATAAAGAGGGGATTGTAACAAATTTTTAAGCGTTACTTTTTCTTAACCCACTCTTTGGGTCAATTTTTGGCGATCGACTTTACCATTCGGTAGTAAAGGCAACATTTTTTCGATGATAATTTCATCAGGAATGGCGTGTCTTGGCAATAGATCGAAACAATGAGAGCGAATTTCCGAGGCTGTAACTTCAACCTTTGTCTCTTTGGTAGGAATACAATAGGCAAATAATTTTTTCCCGCGCTGACTTTCTCCTTTAGAAACAACAATAACTTTTTCAATTTCGGCAATACTTTCCATTGCTTTCTCCACCTCAGCAAAGAAAACAAGGAGTCCATTTCGATTCACGCTATGGTCGCAACGGCCAATCACTTCCAAACCATATTTTCCTATCCGTCCGAAATCTTTGGTCCGAAACCAATCTCCTGTTTCTGATGGGAGAGAATTGCCTTTAAGATCGACGTAACTATCAAATCCGCAGTTGTGCAGACACCATAGTTCTCCTGTATCTTCCATTCCTTCTCCCTCTTCAAGGGATTGCTTTTCTAGACGCATTTGGACTCCTGGCATGGGCTGTCCAACGGTGCGATCGCGGACTTCTAGGGTATCATCGGGACTGCCGGCGGCGATCGCCCCCATTTCCGTGCTACCGTACAATTTAACTAAGCAACCAAATCGATCGTTATATTGCTTAAAGGTGTCTTCTCGAACCCGATCGCCGGCAGCAACGGTTAATCTATAAGGTCTGGGCGATCGACGACCCCGTAATAGAGTTTCGCAAAAAATGGGAGTCATAAAGGCAACATTAGGATTGAACTCTCGTTCCCTCTGCAAGTATCTCAGTAAATTCGCCCCTTTTTGTAGGTCGATGGACGCACCAACCATTACCCCAGGTAGAAATGCTGCTCCTAAACCATACATATGAAAAATAGGGACGGGAATGGCAATGCGATCGCCATTCTTAAGATGTAATCGCTGCACGCAGTTGAGAACATTATCCCGTAATTTAGCATGAGAGTGAGCTACCAGTTTGGGATTTCCGGTACTGCCCGAAGTTCGCACGTACAAGGTCGGGTTTGACACTTCTGAGACAGGATTTGCACCCACCCAGCCATCATTTTCCCATATTTTTAACCAGCGATCGGGATGAAGGAGGACTTCATTCTCTGCATCGGCAGCCAAATCAATTCTCAGACCATAACGACAGAACAAAGGAATTTCCGGCCTATCTTCCTCGGAAATATTTGCTGTTTTTGGAAATAAGAAAAAACTATACTCCCTCTCGAGGAAATACAGCAAAACTAAAGCGCTGGGAACCGAATTAACACATTCCAATGCCAACCGATCGCCGCGATCTATGTTGTGGTTAGCAAAGAAGAAATCGAGTTGCTCGAAAGTGTCTGGAATCTGTAAGTAAGAATGAGTCAACTGTCCATCTGCCAATAGGCTGATTGACGAAGAATCGTTGATAAATTTCATGCCTAAATTTCATGCCGCCATTATCATGACCCGAGTTAGGATTTATGCTGTATAAATTCTGACATTTTATCTCCAATTCGTAAACTCACCGGAATACAATTTATAGTAGGACTGATATTAGTTGTTTTGTTCTGTTTTTGATTTAAAAGCTCCATCCTGCATCCTGCAAGGAATTTAACACTCTTGAAAATTATTGCATACCTTATCGCTTTAAAAAATTCCGATCAACTATTTCCAATTGGAGAAATTTACGGTAAGCTGTTGGGGAAAAATATTGGTGACAAAACCTTAAATCCTTTCGTTAGGTGAGTTATCGTTGTTTTTGATTAAGTGTGAGGAATTATTAATGTCGAAAATCCTAAGAACGTCTTTACTTGCAGGTTCTGCTACTCTCGGTTTATGCCTTGTCAGTTCGGGAAATGCCTTGGCAGACCCATCGACTGGCGACCTTTTACAGCAAGTCGAAAGCTACAGTCTAGAAATGGAGGAACCCGTCCTGGAGGATACCGAAGCTCAATTTACTGGAGCCTCGAAATTCAGCGATGTATCCCCTGGAGATTGGGCTTTCCAAGCCTTAGATGACTTGGTGCAACGCTACGATTGTCTTAAAGGCTATCCCAACGGAACCTATCGCGGCAATCGCGCCCTGACTCGCTACGAATTTGCTGCTGGTTTAAATGCCTGCTTGCAACAAATCGAGCGCTTAATTGCCGAAACCACGGGAGAGTTTACAACACGGGAAGACTTAGCTGTTCTGCGTCGCCTGATGGAGGAATTTGAACAAGAATTGGCACTCCTCGGGGTTCGCGTCGATAACTTAGAAGGGCGAGTTGCCTTTTTAGAAGATAACCAATTCTCTACCACTACCAGATTAAATGGTGTGATGATGACCAATTTGGACATCGCCACGGGCGATCGCGCCAAGATTTTTGGTCTTAATGGTGCTGAATACTTTGATTTGGGTCTATTAGACAATCTGGGGACTCTCGCCACCCCAGCATCTGTGGCTAACATTATCGATCAGAACCGGATGATCGGCTTGTTTGAAGAGGGTGGAACAGTTGATTCGATTACTTTGGGAGAATATCTCGCAGCCGACAGTTTGGCTGGTGGAACAGTTATTAACGCATTCATCAACGACTTGGCTACCATTCACGCAGCTGGTAATGATACGGCCGGTAACTTCCGAACCGATCGCAATAATGCCTTAGCCTTTGGTTATCGAGCGCGTTTAGCCTTCGATACCAGCTTCACGGGGCGCGATCGCCTGCGAATTCGGCTTCAAGCTCGCAACTTACAAAACTTAAAGCGATTCGGGACAGGAACAGAACAAAGTGTTCCTAACTTCTACGGTTTCGCTGCCAATAATAATGTAGGTATCAACAAGGTTCATTATCGTTTCCCTGCGAGTGATAATGTTGTACTCCATGTTGGAGCCGCTCAAATCGTCGTTGATGACATTATCGACTCTCATTCGACTTCCCCCTACGCCTTAACGGGAATTCCCTTGGGATTGGCTTACAATAACTTATTGTTTGAAAGTCAAGGCATTCCTGGGGCTGCGATCGGTGCAAATATTCGTTTTAACGAGATGTTGGGGCTAGATATTGCCTACATCGCCCAAGATGCGAATGATGCCAATCTTGGGATATTTGGGGGATCCTTCATCCTGCCGATCCAACTTAATGTCAAAGTCGGCAATGATGTTAAACTTGCTTTTGCTTATGCTCGTAGTTTCGCTCCTGGTGGTCTTCGCACCGATGAGAATATTGTCCTATCCACGACTGGTAGTGTTTTAGGCCAATCCCCCTTCCTCTGGGTCGATAGTAGCGGGAACATTCGAGAATCAGCAACTTCCGCCAATCACTATCACTTTGCCGGAACATGGGATATCTCTGATGACTTTAATATTAGCGGTTATCTCGGCTATTTGAATGGGGTCGCTGAATCGGGAGTTCGCAAAGGAGATAACGCGGATATGTGGACTTGGGGATTGAACTTGGCTTTCCCAGATATGTTCAAAGAAAACGATGTGATTGTTGCTGGTTTTGGGATGCTTCCTTACCTCGCTAGTGCTGACAACGGACCGAGCGATCGCTCTCCCTCCTATATGGCTAACCTTGAATATCGTTTCCCTCTCACTGATAATATCGAAATTGCCCCGGCAATTTACGCGGTATTTAACCCCAATGGTAATCCCAATAATGACACTATCTTTGCGGGTATGATTCGCACCCTTTTAAAATTCTAATAAGTAACCCGAGTTGCTAGTTACAAATAGGATACGTTTCGATCCCCCTAAATCCCCCTTAAAAAGGGGGACTTCCGGATTCTCCCCCCTTATTAAGGGTAGGGACTATTCATCGGAGAGAGAAAAAATGTAACCCCCAAAGTGCCAGCCCCCTAAATCCCCCAAGTGTGGGGGACTTTGACTCCGGTTTCCCCCAGATTTGGGGGGTTAGGGGGGCGCATAATTGGCGACAAGTCAGGCATTGTAGTATTTTCCTTTTTTCAGAGAAAAAATGTAACCCCCAAAATGCCAGCCCCCTAAATCCCCCAAGTGTGGGGGACTTTGACTCCGATTCCCCCCAGATTTGGGAGGTTAGGGGGGCGCATAATTGGCGACAAGTCAGGCATTGTAGTATTTTCCTTTTTTCAACTCATCGGAGAGAGAAAAAATGTAACCCCCAAAATGCCAGCCCCCTAAATCCCCCAAGTGTGGGGGACTTTGACTCCGGTTCCCCCCAGATTTGGGGGGTTAGGGGGGCGCATAATTGGCGACAAGTCAGGCATTGTAATATTTTCCTTTTTTCAACGAATAGTCCCTGCCTTATTAAGGGGGGCTGGGGGGATCGAATCAATAATTTGTTCATGCTTTCATTCCTGTTGAGATGCTTTAATTTTAAATTCCAAGACTTGACCCTGAGAACTCCCAAATTTGAGCTGAACTCCCGATTCCAAAAGGACTTCTTGATGATGAACCTTTTTCCAGTTTTCCCCATCTGAAAGAAGGGTTCCATAGCGAGAAAAATCCCGTAAAAAATAACTCGGGGCAGATTTTGTGCCTAAAAATGTTTCCCGATAAAATATCTCTGCATGGTTTTGACTGACCCAACGTTCTTGAATCACCAGATCGTTATCGGGACGGCGGCCGACGCGCATTAATCCCCCTTGAATCTCCCAAACCCGATCGCCTGGTTGAGAATGCAAAGATGCTTTGGGAACAACATTTTTTTTGCCTCCAGGTAGAACTGTGGGTAACTCTGTAATGCCTTCCCCAAGGGGTTTAATCAGTTCCCCCTCAAATTCTGGGTGCATATATAAGATCGGTAGCGTCCAAGCGGGTTGGTTAAACTTGTAAAGAGTGAGAAGATGCTGACGGGCGATCGCCACGGCGCGATCGATAGACATTCGATCGGAAAGAGCCTCGGTAAACACCTGAATAAAACTTAAAGCCTCGCGATCGGCGATCGCATCCCGCATCCCCAAAACCGCCGGAACTCCATGATGAATCAACACTTCCGCTAAACTGCTGCGGGGAATCGTACTGCCTTCAATGCGATCGGGTTGCGCCCCCCAACAGGCGTTAAAAACGGCGAGGACGATTTGGGTTCTCACTAAAACTTGTGCCAGTTCTGTGCCGTTAATGGTGGCATCGGGACGCAAAAACAAAGAGCCTCCATCTGGGGCGGGAACGCCATGACCGGCATAGAAAAAGACATTGTAAATCCCCTTTTCCAAGGCTTCTACCAATTCGGCGGGGGTCGGTTGCAAGAGAACATCAACCCGAGGGGGAACCGGGGAAAATGAGCGTTGATAATTCACCTCTTCCGTCCGTTTTTCGATCGCCTCCGACAGCGATCGCGCTTCTTCGCGTAATTGTAGAGATTGATGATTGAGTAAATCACTTTCCCCTAAAACTAACAAAATATTCAATCGGTCCTGCGATCGCTGAGGGGTGAGAGGGTCTACATCGCTAGTAGTACGACTGAATAAAAATTGACGATTTAGAGAAATAGATTGCTTGCCAGGGGCAGGCTGGATGATTTCCCAAGGTAGAGGAATCAAATGGGGGTCGCGGATATCGAGACGAAAGCGTAAGGGTTTATTTTGACCGATGGCCACGCCTCGACTTTGGGACCAACTATTCCGGATCGATCCTTGTAGCAACCAATTCCAAAGATCGATACCCAAATTTTGCATTAAGCGCCCACTGTAATTCTCCGCAGGGATATCGGGATCTGTAGGAGTGTCAAAGGGTTCTGGGGCTATTTGTGGAGAAATATATTCATCTGGCAAGCCAGCGAGAGGAACGTGCAAATGTTCTTGTAGGGAAAACATTTCTTGCCACGCCAGCCATTGTTTCGTCATACGGGCTGGCCAAACACTGTCATGGTGAACGTAACCCCCCGGTAGAGGGGCATGGAGAACCCAGATCGCATAATTTTCTTTTCCTGCTGCGAGTAAGCGATCGACCGCCAAACTCAAACACGGATTTTGCTCTCGAGACATTCCCACTGCATTTGTCGATGCGACGATCTACTATATCAAGTTTTCAGGGACTCAAGGCGATCGCGCTGGAGAAAGAATCCTACAATTTTCGAGTGGCCGTAATCACAAAATTTTATTTGTCAAGTCACTCTGGTACAATATTATTTTTGGTTAACTTATGACTCGCGGAAAAATTCTTGCTATTATTACCGGAGCAATTTCCATCTTTTTAGCTCTTATCTATTTGATTTTAGTTGAATTACTCGACTTTCGGGGGGAAATGATTCCCGCTCCTGTTACGATGTTTATCTTTGGGAAAGGTATTATTTCACAAGAGGCGATCGCCTCTCTTTTCTGGTTCTAAGTTCTTCAAATTTTGATTAGTAAAGTTTAGCTTTTCATGGGATTTATGCAAAGTTATGCCATTATCGGAACGGGTGCAGTGGGAGGGTATTATGGAGCCTGTTTGCAAAAGGTAGGTTTTCCCGTTCACTTTCTCCTCCGTAGCGACTACGATCGCGTTAAAGAAAAAGGCTTGATCGTTGAATCGATTTACGGAGATTTTACTCTACCTCGGGTTAATGCCTATCGCGATCCGTCACAAATGCCTCAATGCGATGTCATTATCGTGGCTTTAAAATCTACACAAAATCACCTTCTTCCTCAGCTTCTTAAGCCTCTAGTGCGGGAGAATAGTGTTATTATTCTTTTGCAAAATGGGCTAAATTTTGAAAGGGAAATTGCCGAAATCTTCCCGCAAAGTTTTATAATAGGAGGATTATGTTTTATTTGTGCCAATAAAATTGCTGCGGGTTATATTTGCCATCTTGACTATCAAGAAATTGTTTTAGCTGAATATGCCTCAAACTATCAATCTTGTGGAATTACGGGACGAATGGAGGCGATCGCCAAAGACTTCCAGAAAGCGAATGTAAAAATTGCTTTAAAAGCAGACTTATTACAAAGTCGTTGGGAAAAACTCGTTTGGAATATTCCTTACAATAGCTTATCGGTAATCCTCGATGCAACTACCCAAGCAATAATGGGCGATCGCCATAGTCGTCAACTCGTGGAAGCAATAATGCAGGAAGTGGCGATCGGTGCGAGAAGTTGTCAGCGAGAAATTAGTGAAAGTTTTATTGCAAAAATGTTGTCTCATACTGAAAAAATGAAACCCTATTTAACCAGTATGAAATTAGACTATAATTTTAAACGACCGTTAGAAATCGAAGGAATTGTAGGCAATGCGTTACAAATGGCAAGAGAAAAAGCAATTGAATTACCCAAAATCTCCATGCTTTATCAACAACTTAAATTTTTAGATACTCAAAATCGAAAATAATATTTTTGATGGGCTTTGCCTATCCTACAGTGATGAATGAAGTATGTTTAGATATGGCGATCGCGCAAGAAATTTTGCAAATCTCGAACTGGCAACCAGAGGAAAAACACCTACAACAATTTCAACAATTATACACACAAATTATCTTAAAAAACAAATCTAGCAATCTCACGGGAATTACAGAACCCCAAGACTTTCTCGAAAAACATATTTGGGATGCGATCGCCGGAATTTCTCCCTTAGAAATATTGGGTAAAGAAGGGGAAATGAAAACGGCGATCGATATTGGTACAGGAGGAGGTTTTCCTGGAATTCCTATCGCGATCGCCTGCCCAAACTATCAGATAACGCTTTTAGATTCAGTGCGTAAAAAAATGCTGCTTTTAGATGAGATAATAACAGCATTAAACCTACAAAATGTCAAGACTTTAATCGGACGGGCTGAGGAAATCGGACAAGATATAAGCCAGAGGGAATCTTACGATTTAGTCTCGATTAGAGCCGTAGCATCTCCCTCTGTTTGCGCTGAATATGCCCTCCCCTTATTGAAAATAGGCGGTATTGCAATTTTATATCGAGGACAGTGGCAGGAAGAAGAAACCGAAAATTTAACTCCTGTTGTCACAAAGTTAGGCGGCCAAATTAAATCGATCGCCTCTTTTCAAACCCCCTTAACCAACAGTATTCGCCATTGCATTTATTTAGAAAAAAAAGTACCAACTCTCCCTCAATATCCGCGTCGAGTTGGTATTCCTACTAAACACCCACTTTAACCGATTTAATCCCAGTCTTTTAACAACTCATTCACTCGGGCGACTCCTTGGGAATTATTTTGTTGTTGATACAAAGAAAGGGCAGTTTTTAAAGCTGCGATCGCCTCATCTGTCCGTCGTCGTCCTTTCAAAGCAAGAGCTAAATTGTAATGCGCCAAAGCATTATCGGGGGCAAGTTCTACGACTCGACGATAAGAAGATGTTGCCATTAAAAACATATCTCGACTTAGCCAAAATGTTCCTAGGGCAAGATGGGCATCGGCTGAGTTAGGAGCCAGATAAGTCGCTTGACGAAATGCCTCTTCTGCGGCCTCCATTTCTCCCTGAGTTTGCCGGATTTTCCCGATCTGAATCTGAACTTGGGGATTTCGAGGATCAAGGCGCAAAACTTCTTCTAAAATGGCAACCCCGCTATCATAATCTCCCTGTTGGAGCAGGGCAACGGCTAAAGGAAGTTTGATTTTGACTTCGCTAGGATATTCGAGTTGTGCTTTTTGCAGTAGCGCGATCGCTTGGGAAGGTTGTCCTTGTTCGAGGAGAACGACTCCGATAGTCCCGTAAATATCGCCGCTATTCTCGAAGTTCTGAACGATACGTTGGTAGGTTTGGATCGCCTCGTTATAGTTGCCCAAACGCAACTGAGCGACGGCCAACCCTAAATAGTTGTCTTTATTCTTGGGTGCGATGGCGATCGCCCGTTGATAAGCCGTTACTGCACCGGTATAGTCTCCAGTTTTCGCCGACGCATAGCCTAAACCATAATAGAAATCAGCATTATTCGCCTCGAGTTCTACGGCTCGGCGATAGGCAGTGACAGCAGCCGAATAGTTTTCTCGATTGGCTTGTAAGTAGCCCAGTCCAGAGAAAATGCGCGGGTTATTGCGATCCAATTGTGCGGCTTGTTCGTAGATTTGGATCGCTGCGTCGTAATTTCCAGCCTCCGAGAGTTCCCGGCCTTGACGCAAAAGAGCGCTCAATTGACTGTTGCTGGCGTTTTGAGAGAGTAAAAGGGGTTCATTACTCGGTTTTGGGGCTGCAATACCCTCGGGTGAGGAGGCGATCGCGGGAGCAATTCCCACAACTACCGAGCAGGTCAAAACCATGCCGACTATGTTGGTGAAGAGTTTTATACCCATTGGTTTGTTTTGCGTGTGTGTGAGGTTAAAGTTCAAAGAATCTTAACATTTCTCAGGAATTTGAGAGAATAACCTCCAGAAAAAAAAAGCAAGCCGCAGGATAACGGCTTGTTTTCTGAGCTTGCTACATGGGAGGAGATACTTGAGATGTTTGCTGCCTTGCCAAACCGGGAGAACCTAGCGGCCTTGAAGGGTTTAATCTCTCAAATTCTTTATCTTATGTAAACTAATGTAACAGAAAAATCCCGATCTTGCAACATTTCTTTACAAAAAAGCTAAAAACCCCGCCCAGAGGCAAATCTAGTTCCTCCGATCGCATTCTCTTCCTGTTGCAAGGAGGGGTAATTCACAGTAAAGTTCTTAATAAACCCTGTTGTCCGACTAAAATTTCCCGTAGAAGCGAAATAATACCCACCCAAATAATAGGCGAAATATCAACACCACCAATAGGAGGAACGAGCTTGCGAGTAGGAATCAGAAAAGGTTCTGTAGGAATGGCGATCGCCTTGAAAGGAAAGCGCGTTAATTCAACTTGGGGATACCAGGTCAGAACAATCCGAAAAATAAACAAAAAGATAGTTAAACCCAGGAGAAGATTGAGAGCGATTAAGACAAAATCAGCAATATTCATATAACTAAAAATTGAATTCAATTTTTTCTCGTTCTATTTTATCAGTCTAAACATAAAAATACTTTTTTCTCTTGCCTGTCGTCTATCTTCCTCAAATCGCTTCCTGAATATCTTGTATTAGCTCATCTATCCGCGATCGCCTTGTATCCCAAGAACACATAAAACGAACGCCTCCAACCCCAATAAACGTATAGAAATGCCATTTTTTTGCTCTTAAGGCAGAAATAACGCGATCGGGTAACTTGACAAAAATAGAATTTACTTCTCTGGGAAACATTATTTCGATATCGGGAATCTTCTTTAATTCCTGTTCAAAATACTCAGCAGATTGATTCGCGTGTCGAGCATTTTTAAGCCACGCATCCGTTTCTAAAATCCCCAAAAAAGGGGCAGAAATAAAGCGCATTTTTGAGGCTAATTGCCCTCCTTGTTTGCAACGATAGGAAAAATCTTCAGCCAAATCTTTATTAAAAAATAAAATTGCTTCTCCCAAAGGCAACCCATTTTTTGTTCCCCCAAAACACAAAACATCGACTCCAATTTTCCATGTTATATCAGCAGGATGCACATTCAAAGCGGCAACAGCATTAGCAAATCTTGCCCCATCCAGATGAACTTTTAAATCATACTGTTGGGCGATCGCGTGAATGGCTGCCAGTTCCTCCAGAGTGTATAATGTACCTAATTCCGTTGCTTGAGTCAGGCTAATTACTTTTGGTTTGGGATAGTGAATATCTCTGCGTTTGGTCACGAGGGACTCGATCGAATCTGGTGTTAATTTGCCCTGTTCCCCGTGACCCAATAATAGTTTAGAACCATTTGAGGTAAATTCTGGCGCTCCGCATTCATCCGTCTCAATATGGGACAGTTCGTGACAAATAACACTATGATAAGATTGGCACAAAGAAGCCAATACCAAAGAGTTTGCGGCAGTTCCATTGAATACGAAAAACACTTCGCAATCAATTGCAAAAAGTTCTCGAAAATAATCTGTTGCTTTTTGCGTCCACTCATCTTCTCCATAAGCTAAAGCACTACCTTGATTTGCTTTGAGAAGATAATCCATTGCCTCGGGGCAAATTCCCGCATAATTGTCGCTGGCAAATTGTTCGAGCATTGTTTGGGAGAGGGTGTGGGGAGGGTGTGGGGAG
>NZ_JAYGHV010000164.1:0-14349 GCF_034932145.1 Spirulina sp. 06S082
TTTACTTATGTCGATAATGTCGTCCAGTTTCTCTTGAATTTCTTTCGACAGGACAAAGATTCGCAACCTCCCACAGATTTCGCCGAAGAAACTCCAGTAGAAGCGATCGCGAGAAAAAATTAATACCGACGTAGACTGTTTTAGCCCAATCCGTAGGGACGTTGCGTGCAACGTCCCTACAGGATTTTAGGCGATCGCCCTTAATATAAAACAGGAGGTAATTCCGTTGGTGGTGGTGCATTGCGATCGCCTGGCACCGGTGGCGACGCATCAGGAGGAGTCGGTAAAGGCGGCGCTTCCTCAACGGGAGGCGCAGTGGGAAGAGACGGCGCATCAGGCTTACTGGGAGGGGTGTTAGAGGGTGCAGGAGGAACTGGAGGCGTAACGGGAGGAACTGCGGGAGGAACTGCGGGCGCACCTGCTTTGGCTCCTTCTCGCACAAAAGTATCGATCGCCACAGAACGAGTCACAGATTTTCCACTACTATCTGATGCAACTAAAGTGAGGGTAGTCGTTCCCGGATCTTGCGCCAAAGGAAAGGCGATCGTACCTTCCGCAGAAACCGTCCCAGGTGAAGGTTGCAATTCAACCTTTAATCCTTCTCCTCCCTTCACCTTCCAAGCTAAAGTGAGTAAAATCGGTTCTGCCTTCAATTCGACTACATATTTAGGCAACGCTTCCGCACCATTGATGGTAAATTCAAGAATCTCAATCGGAATGAGAACAGGTTCAATTTTAATGGGGTCAGTTTTCACCGGTTCTGAAGGTTTGGCTTCCGAATTGCGAGGAATTGGCGTTAATTCAAAAACATAAGTTCCGGCTTGAATCGCTCCGGTGACAACACTGCGACAAACCAGTTCAAAATCTTGGATTTGACAAACCTCCCGCAATTCCTCTGGCAACCCCTCACTAAAATCATAGATTGTTAAAGGGCTGTTAACAATGCCTTCAGTATCTCGCGCCACCAATCTCAACTCCTGTAGTTGTTGAACATTAGTAACTTTCCAATTCAGAAGAATCCCCCGATCGCCAGGCTCTTTGGGCTTAGAAGTGTTGTCATTATTGGGAGGCGGCAACGCAGATGGATTTGGGCTTGCTTCTTCTGCTTGAGTATTAGCCGCAGGAAGGCTAAAATCATTGGGTTTTTTACTCACCTCTTTCCCTGTTGCCTGTTCCCCATTGCCTCTTGCCTGTTCACTTTTTACCTCTTCCTTATTCCCCACAACATAAGTAGGCTGTGTTGGGGTGAATTCCACAACTGTTGGCTGAGGAATAGGAAGCATCCGAATAATATTGGTTTCCATGGAAACCGGACCGCTACGAGTGCGGAAAATGCGGGCGAGAAATCCTCGACGGCGTTGAGGAATCGGCGTTGCAGTCAGGGAAAAAATATAATCTCCCGCTTGGCGACCGTCGGTGGGAACATTAATGCAAATTAAAAGTACATCAATCGTACAAAAATCCTCTAATGCTTCGGGGATTCCTTGAGTGAGGTCGTAGGTAACGGGACGACTGATAACCGCTCCATCTGGAGCAAGTCCTTGCACCTTAAGGGTTTGTAAGCGATTCGTATTTGCGATTTGCCAATTCAGGCGCACGACATCTCCATTTTCCTCACTATAGAAACTACTTTGAGGGGAAAAGTCGATAATTTCTGGGGGTGCAGGAGGACGGGGAAACAAGAGCCAGACGAGAAAAACCAGCCCTCCTAACATCAGTAAACTGATTAAAAAGACCAGTAAAAATTGCCACCAAGGGCGACCTTCAATAATTAAAAGTCCTGGAAAGCGCTTGACAACCAGGGGAAGAGCGTCGAGATCTTCAATTTCTATAGCAAATTCAACAGTTTGGGCATAAAAAGAGCGCTTCCATAATTGAGTCACTTCTACTTCAATACTAGAAGCCGCCGAACCCGTAGGGGATAGCTTCAGCAATTGGGGTTCGACGGTAACTATATGACGCTTTTCGTCTTCAAAACCCGTAACTCTGACCTGTACTTCGCGATCGGTGTTGCCGCTATTGTGGAGAAAGAGGGTATAAAGTCCAGGTTGTTTTTTGATTTTGCCGATGATGGTGGCCAGTTCTGCCGTGAGGAGATAAACCGGAAGAACTTGAATATAGATAACATCGAGGAGAACAAGATCGGGATTATTGGCGGACTTTAAGGAAATTGTCGGCGTATAAATGCCTGCTTTTGTATTGGCTGGCGGTGTAATAACTAAACGAATGGTACCGCGATCGCCTGGGTTGAGTTCTAAGCGCTCTTCGGTAATCAGCAGTCCCCCTGGAGAAAAGCGATCTTCATAGATAATTTTGCACCATTCTTGTTCCAAATCCGGACAGAGTAGGCGAAAGCGATCGACGCGATCGGAACGATTATCCACCGTAACTGTTATTTCAAAAGATTGTTCCTGTTGTAGAGGAACAGGGCTTTCCGAGGAAGTAGGGGGAATAAGGCCAAAAGTCGGATCGCTAGAGATGCGAGATTCTTGAACGTAGGGAAGAACCTGCATCCGGCGATCGAGAAGGAGGGGAGTCTCTTCGGGATGGTGTTGAGGTGCATCAATAACTAGGACATATTCATAACTACCAGGAGGGGTATCAATGGGAATATCAAAATTAAAGAAGACCTCGCTACTTTGACCTTGACCGAGGGCTAATCGCTGTTCTGGTAGGATGCACCATTCTCGGACAGAGTGGGAAGTTTCGTCAATGAGGACATTAATCGCTGGGCTTTTATCTGCATCATTAATGATAGTGACGCTGAGTTCGCAAGTGTCTCCCGCCGTCACGGAGATATCTCCCAAAGGATTGAGAATAATGCCGAACGGGCTGCCAATGGTGTTCGAGTGTCGTTTTCGTGTCGATTCCGCCGTCGCTTGGGGGTCAACCATGTCAGTTATCAGTTATCAGTTATCAATTATCAGTTATCAGTTATCGGTTATCAATGTTGCCTATTGCCTGTTGCCTGTTGCCTGTTGCCTGTTGCCTATTTATCATTTTGACTCTGATTAAGATGATTATGATTGATGGCATCACAACTCAACTCGGGTAAGCGTTTAGTGAAACTGACTCGGAGTTGAGTATCGTCACTGCCGCTTGCAACATAAAGCCAGTCTTTGCCTTGTCTGGTATTAACGCTATTAATTTTGGGGTAAATTTCTTTTTTGTTGAAAAACCAGCCTTCCTTAACAGGATAAGAGCGAGCTAATTCAATGCCTTTGGGGTATTGTACCCCCGCTCGAGAACCATCGGGAGAAAGAGGCCACAGCACCACTCGACCATCATCCCCTCCACTGGCCAAATAGCAACCATCTCGACTCAGGGAAACCGATCGCACGGGGCGATCGCCATGACCGTCAGACCAGCGATCGAGAATTTGGCAAGTGCCTGTGTCAGATAAACAAGTGTTTAAATTCCAAAGCGTAATCTCTCCTTGATTATCGGCGGTGGCGAGAAGACCTGGACGCAGTTCGGCAGTAGCGAGACTGAAAATATAATCGTCTTTTCCCCCTTTGCGATAGGGCAGCACTCGAGTTCGATCGGTTTTCATGTTCCAAAGCACCAATTGATTAAAGCGTCCGGCAATAGCCAGAATATCATCTTCGCGATCGACCAATTCCAAGGCATATACCGCAAAATCCATCTGTTTTTCCAAAACAGGACGCTTGGGGAGACGATCGTTGTTTCGCAAGTCGTCGAGGGTATATTCCATATTCCATTTCAAGACTAAACCGCTCCCGTGGCCGCTCAAGAGATAGCGTGAGTCGCGGGTGAAGGTGAGGGCTAAAACCCGGTCGTCTTTGCGATAGACAAAAGAATCGAGAAGGCGCATTCTTGATAAGGAGTCCCAAAGTTGAATCTCGCCATTTTCCAAACCTGCCGCGATCGCGTTATTGTCTACGGGTTTATAACGAACCACCCGTACAGCTTTATCTGTGGCCCCAACAATGCCAATTTCCGGGTTGACCAAGTTCCAAGCCTTAAAGCCACTAATATCCCACATCCGAATGGTGCGATCGTTTGAGCCGCTAATGGTAGAACTTGCATCCCCATTCACCGCTACAGAATTGACGGCGGCTTGATGACCGAACCAAGAGTTTTCTGGGTTGAAATAAGATAGTTTCCAGGCGAAATAAATGAGGGAGGGAATTCCGAGCAAGAGCAGCCAAAGCGGTACGATCGGGGACACTTTAACTCTTAAAAGTTGCCGACCGGGGCTAGTATTCCCCACCCGTCGATCGGATAAGACGGCTTCAAAATTAAGGGCGAGTTGTCTGGCAAATCCTAACAAAGGACGGCGCGATCGCACGGTGACTTCCATTGATTTACGGTCTCCTGGCAGCAGTTCCAGTTGTTCCGGTTCAATTTGCACAGATGTGGCAGCTGTTAGCATTTCTACCCCTTCTTCCAATTGAACGGCGATTTTTTGATCGAGGTTACTGCGGTTGTCAAAGTCGAGTTGAAAGTTAACGGGAGGGGCATTCCAACCCGGCAGAAATCCCCATTTTTTGGGGATATTTTGTTGTTTATTTTCGCAGTGAAACTCAATCGTCCCTTCCGGTGCAATTTCTAAGCTGGCTTCAATGAAAGTCGGAGGTGCTTTTCCTCGACTGGCTTGAATTTTAAAGGGATAGACGCGGGCAATGGCTGCGTGGGTTGCGGGTAGTTGGCAGGAAAAAAAGGTTTCGGCTTCTTTACCGGCTCCCACGGGCAGGTATTTTTCAACGCCGCGATCGAGCCACTTCGGATTTAAGCCTTGTAGGTGTAAGGTGGCATTGGTGGGAAGTTGACTGGGGTTAAAGACTTCTACGGGGATATCGATTTGCTCTCCTGGTTTAGCGAGAAATTCTTTGACGGGCATCTCTAAAACGAGGGGAACTTCGCGATCGCTTTGCTCCACATTCAAGCGTAAAATCTCTCGGTCTTCGTCGGCCAAGTCCATCGAGAAAATACGCACGGTCAAGTTCATTAAACCCACAAAACCAGGAATGGGAGTGTCAATAATAGTCACTAGAAATTTAGTCGAATCTCCTGGGGGATTTTTGGTACTCACTTCGGGATGAATGGAATACCAATTGCGGCGATCGCCAGCAGTATCGGCTCCGGCGGCGGTAATTTCAATTTGAAAGCCGGCAAAGCGATCGCTTTGATTGATTGCGGTAATCTCAAAGCTGGCGACTTTATCTCCTGGTTTAAAAGCAAGTTCTTTCGGAAAAATATATGTTTCTACATTTTTTTGTTTCATTTTTAATCAGGAAGAGAAGAATCTGTTTTCTGTTGAATTTTGGGAGATATAGACAGTAATTTTAAAGTTTATGGGTTAACTTTGGAATGAAAAAATGCGCTTGCGTATCCAGTTTAAGGGATTGCTATTAAAACTTTCTTCATCCTCTAAAAGTCCCGCCGCTTTCAGTAATTGTTTGCGCTCCTCCAATTCCTCTTGATGTTCGCAAAGCTGTTGGGCAATCTCCTGACCAATATCGGGATATTCTTGTAAAAAGAGTTGAAACCCTTTGCGATCTAAAACAAACAATGATGTTTCTTCTAAAGTTTGTACCGTGGCCGTTCGGGGAATTCCCAGGAGCAAGGAAAGTTCGCCAAAGAAATCTCCTCCTGATAGATTGGTGAGAAACTTATCCAGTTTTTCAATATAAATTTTAACTGAACCTTGGAGAATTAAATAGAAAGATTCTCCCAGGTCATCTTCGTGAAAGAGAATTTCATTTTTTTGTAAGATTTGTTTCCCTCCCAAAGCAATCAATTTTTGTAAGTTTTGCTCAGAAAAGGAAGCAAAATACTTAACTTGTTTTAATTGTTCTGACAAGCTGCGACCATGACCATTGCTTTGAGAGGGATTGAAGCGATCGCGCATAGCTCGCGATCGCTTCAGCAAATCGCGGATAGTTGTCGGGTCATAGCGTCTGCGATCGTTACTCTTGCGTTTAGCCTGGAGAACCTCATTTTCCAACTCTGACATCTGTTGTTTCAAGTTGGCTTTACTCGCACCAACCACCGTGGCCATATTCTGAAACACTTGGGCCAATTCTCCGACCTCATCTTGGCGCTTTATAACTTTAGTGAGGGTTGCCGGCTCAAAACGATCTTCTTCAATTGCTTTGGCAGCCCAATTTAAAGATTGAATGGGGGTAATAATCCATTTTGCCGCCAATAAGCCCATAATTGTAGACAGTATGGCGATCGTCCCGCCGACAATTAAAGTAGAGCGCACGCTGGCGAGAATGACTGAAGAAAAATCTGCTTCGGGAATGGCAACAACAATGAGCCAATCGATGCCTCGTCCATCTTTTATCGGCATTACGCCGATATATTGAGAAGTTCGATCGGCAGTTAACTTAAAATAAGTTTCTTCATCAAGGGATAAAGTCTGATTGTCAACTCTCTCGAATACTGCTTGACTCACCTTTTTCAGTAACGGATGGACACTGTCACGAACATCCAATCGCTCTTGCTCGCCGTCAATAACGATAAAAGGCGATTCTCCTAAAGAATTACCCACTAGAGAACCATTGCGTTCGATGATAAAGGCCTCTCCTTTGGGGGAAATGTAAAGCTCTTCCAAGAACTTATTAATATCGTTGAGGATAATATCATTGCTGAATACACCTTGTAGAACCTTGTTTTCGTCATAGATCGGAAAGGCAGCCGTCATGCCCAATACACCGCTCCCAGCAAAGACATAAATCTCACTCCATACTGTTTTGCCCGTTTCTACCGCGTTTTTATACCAAGGGCGCACGCGGGGATCGTAGGGTATAGTTTTGAGCAGGCGATCGGGTTGTCCGGGTTGAATTTGATAAACGTTAGCATCAGAACCGGTGGATTCATCTCGCAGCCAAAATTCTAAATCTTTGTAGTTGGTTGGATCTAAAAAAATACCCATATATTGTCCTTGTTCACTGCCATAGCCGACCCCATTGCTCATACTGGGAACGAGCTGAACAAAAATTTTTCTGAGGGTATCAAAATTTTTAACATCAAAATCTGAACCTTCTATGTAGGCATCATTAAACGCTAACAGTTCGTGGGGATCGCCTAAGAATTCTTGTACATAGGCTTCGATCGCCCGTGTGGTCTGCAAATTAATTTTTTGCGCGAGATTGTCAACGGCTTTGCGTCCATTGAAATAACCAAAGTAGCCCGTCACAACAACGGATGCAAGAATGGGACTGACAATCAGAAGCGGTATAGTTCTATTAATCGATAAAGAAGGCATAATTTCAAGATTTTTCCTCGCTAAATTAAATATTAGATTGAGGCGATCGCCTCCATCGATGACTATAAATTAAGGTTTCTTGCTCAGATCGAAAGGATGAGAGGCTGTTTCTGCTGCGGCTGTGCTGAGATTCTCTGGTGTTATCTCAATGTTAGATAAAGCCATTTGCCATTGTATGAGTTGTTTTCTGCGCCAGGCAAAATAGAGCATATTAACGCCCAATTCCTGAGCCGATCGCAGGGTTTCGCGAGACAAGACCCTATTTTTATTGATTCCCCATGCTTGGGAAAGATTGCCAATAGAGAGAATTACACCGCCACCCACTGCCAGATAAGTCGATTTGTGTTGGATAATGGGGAGTGCTGAAAAAGGAAAAGGTTGCCTTTGCAAGGGGCGATCTAAACCGATTAAAGATTCTAGAGTCTCTCCGGAATACTGCGCCAATATTTCTAAATTGGGAAAAACTTGAGAAACTCGGCTCGAAAGTTCCAGTTGCAAGGCATTAAGTTCTGCGATCAATTCCGGTTGTGATGCAATTAAGTCTGAATCTTGTTCGCTTGCGGCGATCGCGCTATAAAGTTCCTGTTGCATCTTGAGGACTTCGACTAAATCTGGGGGTTCCTCGATCGCATCTACCAGAATTGTTCCTCCCGATTGCAAATAATCTCTCAGGGCAAACTCTTCGGCTTCTGTCAAAGGCGGATCGCCACTTACAGGCCAATAGAGGAGGTGATATTTTTCTAATCCTAGGGCATCTTCTCGGTATTCCAACCCCAAAGTATCGGTTTGAGGGGAGAGGATTGGGCGAATTGACTCCAAGGAGTTCCTACCGCATAAAGTTGGAGCAAGTCCTGGGGCGGCTTCCAAGAGGGCGTTAAATTGAGCAAATTTTTCTTCGCTTTCTGGGGAGGTGCTGGCGTGTCGAATTCCCGCCACTTCGATGAGGACTTGAGGATGCGATCGCGCCATTTGCCGATATAACAAGTTCGGCTGACAGGGTTGGGGTTGAAAGACATTAACCGCCGGCTGCAATTCTACGGGCAAAATCACTCCCGTTTCGGTATGGGCGGGCAAGGTAATGCGACACAATTCTACATCTGCCTCGGTTGGGGCATCGGTTTTCTCGTCAATCCGAAAGGTTTCCTCAACTAAATCTCCCGACTGTTTGTGGCCGAGGCTATCGGGATCGACGTAGCGAATAACCAGATAAACCTCAAGGGGTTTTGGGGAGCGATTTTCTGAGGCCAAACGAAACTCAATCGCTTGAGAAACGATAATGGGATTACCAAAAATATCGATGGCAATGCCAGGCTGAATTTGCAACCAACGGCGATCGCGGTATTGGCTGCGAATCTCTTCTGGAGGATCGATCGTACTAATCCCCAATCCTTCGACAATTCCCGATTGATTGAGAGATTGATAGTGTAAATTCTGGCGCAAGCGATGGTACTGATGAGCCAAACGCCATCGCTTGGCATTCATTAATAAACCGTCGGATACTTGTAGCCGTTTTAGTGGTTGACGAGGTGGAGGAGACCAGAACTGTGTCATCGGTAATTCCAACAAAATCTTATTATTGTTTAAGCCTGATGGAGAGACTCCTTCAGCACTATTTTCTTCATCAGAAAAATTGGGAGCTAAAAAGAAAACACGATTTCCGTGATTTTACCTTGCATCATATCCGATCGCGGTTTAATGAGAAAATGAAGATTCTTCCCTGAACCGCGATCGCGCTTGTCGTCCTATCGGCGATGATAGTGAAGGAGGAGGTGAGGAGTAATCCCAGTCTGGATTTGAGAGGATGAAATGTCGTGCGATCGCATTTTTAATTCTCCAAGGAATTGAGAACATCTTGGAAAGCATCAAGGGATAGGGTAGAGAAAAGGTGCGATCGCATTATATTACCTGTTATGGTAAAACTGTAAATATTGATGAGGCGCTTACCCAACCATGATCGCAGATCAAGAACATTACCCCACCTTAACTCCTGAAGAATACTTTGCTTGGGAGGAAAAGCAATTGGAAAAACATGAATATATTGATGGCCAAATTTATGCTATGAGTGGTGGTAGCAAAAACCATAGTTTAATCTCTGTTAGATTTATTACTTTGTTTTCTAATCACTTAGAAGGAAGTGGCTGTGAAACTGGAAATTCAGACCTGAGAATCAATCTTGTAGAAACCAACGATTATACTTATCCTGATGTCAGTGTTACTTGTGATGAGCGCGATAAAACTACAACACAATATATTACCTATCCTTGCTTAATTGTTGAAGTTTTATCAAAAAGTACAGAAGCCTACGATAGGGGTGGAAAGTTTAGAATGTATAGCCGGAATCCTGAATTAAAAGACTATCTACTGGTTAGTTCTACCTGTATTGAAATGGATTTATATCACAAAAAAGACACAGGGGAATGGGTAATTATTAACTATAAAGAAGGAGACACCATAGAACTTAAAAGTATTAATCTGAGTTTCCCAATTGAACAGGTTTATCGGGGTCTAAAAAATATTATCTCCGAAGAATTATAAAGAAATCCTACAAAAACAAACAACCTAACTCTCAGGAATTATACTGGGGAAAAATTTCCCAGTCCCCCATAGTGAAACAACTCAAACTGCCAAAACTCCTATCTCTCCTCCTCCTAACCGGGTTAATAGCAGCAAGACCCCTCACCGCCCAGGCGCAAACATCGATAACAGCAGCCCCCGACGGCACCGGGACAATAATCAACTACAACGGCAACACCTACCATATTAACGGCGGCACCCAAGCCGGAGCCAACCTCTTCCACTCCTTCCAAGAATTCGGCTTAAACCCCCAAGAAATCGCCAACTTCCTCTCCAACCCCAACATCCTCAACGTCGTGGGAAGAGTAACCGGAGGAAACCCCAGCATTATCCAAGGACTAATCCAACTCACCGGAGGCAATTCTAACCTATTCCTGATGAACCCCTCCGGCTGGGTCTTCACCCAAGGGGCAAGTTTAGACGTACCAGGCAGTTTTGGAGCCACAACCGCCACCAGAATCGGCTTTGGGAACAACTACTTCAACGCCTACGGAGACAACGATTATAGCCAACTCATCGGCAATCCCACCAGTTTAATATTTGACCAAAATAACCCCAGTTGGATCGTCAACGAAGCCAACCTCGCCGTCAAACCAGGAGAAAGCCTCTGGATGGTAGGAGGGGGAATCATATCAACAGGAACCGTCGAAACGGAAGGGGGAAACATCACCCTCGCCGCCATTCCAGGTAAAAATCAAGTGCGACTCTCTCACGAAGGTATGGTGGTGAACCTTGTCCTGGATGCCGCCCCAGTCGAAGGAAGCGTTAATATACCCGGAAATCTAACGGGAATCAGGGCAGTAGATATCCCCCGTTATATTACCGGAGGCAGTGAAATCGGTCACGCCAACGAAGTGATTATCGAAGCAGATGGCACAGTGCGGTTAATCAGAACCGATACAGCCGTCAAAGAAGGCGATACAGTCATAGCAGGAAAAGTAACCGCCAAAAATATTAACCTCATGGCAGCAGGAGTTGTTACTCCAACAAACCCAAGTTTAATTCAAGGCGATACCAACGTCGTGCGCTTTCCTGAAGCAGGAGGAACCAATATACTCAACGTTATTGATTCTCGTGCGGATAATGCCCAAGACTTGCTTTATGGTGCAGCAGCAGGAACGATATCGAGTATTATTGGTCGCGAGGAAGAAGGAATTGCAGCAATAACAGAGAAACTGGAAGAAGTAGACGGAGAATTAGACGGCATCGCCATCACAGCAGAAGGACACGAGGGGAACTTCTGGTTAGGGAAAACATGGGTAACGAATGAAAATATCAACAACTATGCCGGACAGTTGGCAACTTGGGCAAAATCCCTGGATGAAGGGGCGGATATCTTGCTCTACAGTTGTTTTACAGCACTAGGAGAAGCGGGGCAAGCCCTCATTGGAGATTTAGCGCATTTAACGGGGGCAGATGTAGCCGCATCAACCAATGCGACGGGAAGTGCGAACTATGGAGGAGATTGGATCTTAGAAGCCAGCACGGGAAGTATAGAAATAGGGAATCCTTTTGCAGCAGAGACGCTTTCAGGATGGGATGGGAAATTAGCAATTCTCACCGTGACCAACCTGAATAACACAGGAGCCGGGTCGTTGCGAGAACGCATCCAAACCGATGCAGCAGCAGGAGACATGATTACTTTTGGGGTGAGTGGGACGATTACCCTTGCGGGGACAGGAATAGGAACAGATGGAGAGATAACATGGGGACAGAATAATTTAACGCTGGATGGAGGGAGCAAAATTGTCGTCGATGGGGGAGGAAATTCGCGGGTATTCAATATTACGGCGGCGAATGCGACGATTGAGAATATAACGATTCAGAACGGGAGTGTCGTGAGCGGTGGCGGCGGTTTGTATGCGAAAAATGACATCACATTGACGAATAGTACAGTGAGTGGTAATAGTGCTGGTTATGGTGATGGTGGTGGTTTGTATGCGAACGGAGACATCACCTTGATAAACAGTATAGTGAGTAGCAATAGTGCTATTCTTGGTGGTGGTGGTTTGTTTACGAGAAACGGAGACATCACCTTGACAAACAGTACAGTGAGTAGTAATAGTGCTAGTAATAGTAGTGGTGGTTTGTTGGCGAGAACCGGAGACATCACCTTGACAAACAGTACAGTGAGTGGTAATAGTTCTGCTGGTCTTAGTGGTGGTTTGTTTGCGAACAACATCACATTAACAAACAGTACAGTGAGTGGTAATAGTGCCAAGTTTGGTGGTGGTTTGTTTGCGAACAAAGACATCACATTAACAAACAGTACAGTGAGTGATAATAGTGCTGCTGTTCTTAGTGGTGGTTTGTTTGCGAGCGGAGACATCACCTTAACGAACAGTATCATTGCCAACAACACCAACAACGGCACTGCACCGGATTTACAAGCGATCGGAACGATAACTGCCACTAACAGCCTGATTGAAAACTCCACCGGAGCAACAATTACCGGCAGCAACAACATCATCGGCGTTGACCCCCAACTCCTACCCCTGGGGAATTACGGCGGATTCACCCAAACCCACGCCCTTGCTCTCATAATAACGATCCCACCCCAGATGGTCAGTTTTTCAGTTGGACGGGACAGGCACAACGCATCCATCGTTTAAGCGATCGCCATCTATTCGTCATTCAAGGGGATGTGCAGCTTTCTCCCGATAATCTCTTAGGGTCAGAAAAATTTGGTATTGGGGGCGGTCAAACTTTGCGAGGCTACCGTCAGGGGGCGCGATCGGGGGATAATGGTTGGCGTTTGTCCATTGAAGATCGCATCACTTTAGTACAAGAACAAGATAATATTCATTTATTGCAGGTGATTCCCTTTTTAGATATGGGGATGGTCTGGAATAATCCCAGCAACCCAGACCAAATCGCTAACGAGCATTTTTTGGCGGGTGCAGGGGTAGGATTGCTTTATTCTCCCGTGGAAAATTTAAACTTGCGCCTCGATCTCACTTTGCCTTTAGTGAATATCCGCGATCGCTCAGTTAATGCTCAAGATGATGGGATTTATTTTAGTCTCGCTTATAGCTTTTAACCGAGGAGAGAGTGGCGATCGCTTTCCCCAGAATTAACAACATTTTGAATTGGCGATCGCGCTGCAAATTGCGTCATAATAAAGGTAAATATTTTTATCTTTTTCTAAAAAAGCATGACAAAAAAGCAAATATATGATATAGGAGTAAACCGTGCAGTTGATTGCGATTTAATCATTGTCGGGGGAGGAATTGTTGGTGCAACCTTCGCTTGTGCCTTGAAAGATTCGGGGTTACGGGTGATTATTATCGAAGCACAAACCCCAGAAAAAGCCGCCGCGAGACAGCGTGCTTATAATTTATCTTTATTATCGGGGCGTATTTTTGAAGGAATCGGAGTTTGGGGGCAAATTCTGCCACAAATTGCTCAATATCGCAATATTCGCTTATCTGATGGAGAATATCCCAGTGCAGTTGAGTTTGTCCCCGCAGATTTGGGGACAGAGGTTTTAGGTTATGTTGCGGGACATGGAGTTATTTTGTCAGCATTGCAGAGGTTTTTAAAAACCTGTCCTGGGATTCAGTGGTTGTGTCCCGCAGAAGTGATAGATATTTGCTGGGAAGATACGGAAGTAACCGTTGAAGTGCAGGTTGAGGGGAAAATGCGACAGTTGCGATCGCCTCTCATTGTCGGTGCAGATGGGGCAAAATCTCAGGTGCGATCGCGATCGCGCATCTCGACGCGAGGCTGGAAATATTGGCAGTCTTGTTTAACCTTTGAAATTCAACACCAACACCCTCATAATGATACTGCCTTCGAGCGCTTTTGGAATACCGGACCGATGGGAGTGCTACCCCTTCCCGGAAATCGCTGTCAGATCGTCCTCACGGCTCCTCACGCGACGGCAAAGGCGTTAAAGGACTTGGATGAGGTTAGTTTCCAACAAGAGCTAGAAAGGCGCATGGGAGGGGTTTTAGGTAAGGTAGAGGCGATCGGCGATCGCTTTATCTTTCCAGTGCAGTTGATGCAGAGTGAGAATTATACGCGATCGCGCCTTGCCTTGATCGGCGATGCGGCACATTGCTGTCATCCCGTGGGAGGACAGGGTTTAAACTTAGGGTTGCGAGATGCGGCTGCATTGGCACAGGTGTTACAGGAAGCCCATAAACTGGGGGAAGATATTGGTAGTTTGCCCGTGTTGCGACGGTACGAAAAATGGCGCAAAGGGGAAAATCTCACCATTCTTGGCTTTACAGATTTTCTGGATCGAATGTTCTCTAATCAGTGGTTGCCTTTAATCCTGCTGCGTCGTTTGGGGTTGTGGATGTTGCGCTATATTCAACCCTTGAAAGTGTTTGCCTTGCAGTTAATGACGGGACTTAAGGGACGCACTCCAGAATTAGCCAAGAATTAGGCGATCGCCCTCAATTATACTCAGATCTTGCACCAAAAAAAGTTGATAGAGATGATTGAAGGCTAAAATGCTTGTGTGGAGGTGCTTTGAGGGATTTTTCTCTTTTAGGGATAGTGTTTTCTTAAATATTAGTAAAAAATGAGAA
>NZ_JAYGHV010000165.1:0-13854 GCF_034932145.1 Spirulina sp. 06S082
GAATTGGTGATTCTCGCCAGATAAAATGTCCGACCAAAAAGAAGTACCTGATAGCAGGGGCGGCATAGTTTATGAAGGAGAAGCCGAAACATAATTAAGTTTTTGGTTGTCTGCTGTCGGGCAGTCAGTGGACGTTAAACAGATGCTTGTGGAGGGGAATCTGGACGGGGTTTCAAGACAGAGATGACTTGAAACTAGACAAACCCAGTGAAGCAAGAATCCCCCGTTATAATCTTTGATTTAACGGGGGAGTGTCAATATTACCTGGGGCTGTATTGCGCTTTATATTGCCGCCCTCGCGATCGCCCCTAAAGCGATCGGTTTCAATAGTTTATTGGGCTTTTTAGCCCCTAGCAATCAAAGTCTCTTTATTTTGGGTTCGACGGGATCTATTCCCATCTTTCAATTCGGTCGTTGGTGGACGGTCTTGAGTTCATCTTGGCTGCACGGCAGCCTGCTCCATATTCTCTTCAATTTGCTCTGGATTCGCCATCTCGCCCCCAGTGTTGCTAAATTCTACGGTGGGAGTCGTTTAACTATTCTTTATGTCGTTGCTGGCATTACTGGAGCCTTACTCACCAGTCTGGCAGCTACGGGTCTAGTTTCCTTACCGCCCATTTTGCAGGGCGCATCCTTCTCCGTCGGGGCATCTGGGGGAGTTTTTGGCTTATTTGGGGCGATGGTGTCCTACGGACAAACCACGAAAGATGGCGAGATTCGGAAAATAGGATTGGTTTATGCGGCGATCGGTTTTGCCTATGGTTTACTCGTTCCCCGAGTCGATAATTGGGGACATTTTGGCGGTTTTATCGGGGGGTATTTGGTGACAAAATTACCGGGTTTTAATCCCCATAAAAAAGAGGGCAACACTCATTTACTGGTCGCGATCGCCTTACTCTTAGCTTCATTTCTCAGTGTTATTGCTTCGGTGATTCACGCTTATCTTTTCATGTCCCTTTAATTATTTTCCCACATCGATAAATTTTTGGGTGCTTTGCAAAGTTCATGTAGAAATCATTTTCTCTAACGCAATTTGTAACTCAGTTGTTAAAGATTTAACTGCTTTTTTGACAGCTTGACGATGTTCCCGAGGAGAATCTTGCTGACAATTCAAGTAAAATTGCGTCACAGAAATAGGCGTACCAATTGTAACTTGTGACTTTCGCCAACCTAAACGAGGACGATGAGGAACTTTTGTTCCTTTAAGACGAGCGATCGCGTCATATATAATCAGTGCAGTTTCGGCAAATCTCTCTATAGTGGGTTTTTCTTGGATATAAGTTCCCGTCACTGCAACAAAACTTTCCACTAATCGCAGATGTCGCATTCGGATTGCTGACTCGTGGGCGATCCAGTCTCCCAGTCCTCGCTGTAGGGGGGATAATGCGTTCGGATCGGTACTATCTTGACAATAAATGCGACACCAACCCGCCTCTTCGAGACGACGACAGCGATCGCTGATATTGCCTTGGGGTTGGAGATGAAAATATTGTTCGCAAACTTGCAATGCTTTCTCTAGTAACACTTGCAGGCGATTCCCTAAAACTGCTTCGGGAGTGTCTCCAGGATGGCGATCGGGGAACTGACAATGGTAATAATCACGATAAAACGCTTCCATTTGGGCGATCGCCGCTTCACCTAAGTTAAACAAGCGTTGCGAGAAGATATCTTTGTGCCTCTCACTCGCAGATGAACCAATACCCTGCACGGCTAAACCGCAATCTGCCTCCAATTGACTTAACAACTTGTCTAGTTTGCGCCAAGGCGGTGTAACATAATAATACTGAATGCCGATGGGAATGATAAAAACTTCCTCACTTCGGTTAGCTTTTTGCAAATCCTCCACACACCAAAAACCCAATTGAGCAGCCCCAGATTTTAGAGGACTCACGATTTCGCTATGACCATTTGTTGCACCTTCCGGGGCGATCGCCATGGGCATTGTGCCATTAATCAACAACTCGCGAACCGTGCGAATTGCCTCTCGCTCCAAAGACTTACCCCGATGGATGGGAACTCCTCCTAAACGCGAGAAAACCCAACCCAGCCAGCGTCCAGCCCACAAAGTCATACCGCGATCGTACAGGAAATGGCTAAAAAAAGGATATTGTAAAGAAATCCCCAGTTTACGAGCAGTTCTTGGTAAAGTTCGAGAGAATAAATACATCATACTCAAGGGATCGTCTACCTCAACATGACGAGCTGCAAATAAAAGGCGAATTTTTCCCCCTTGAAATTGTTGATAAAATTCTGCCAATATCTTCGCGTTAGTGACTTGAATCTGAGAAATGCCTGCGGGTAGCCAAGATCGCAGACGAAAGCGCAGGAAAATAGGTAACATCAACATGACCAATCGCAGCAGGAAAGGATTGACCCGTTGAGGGATAAACTGAAGTTTGGGTTGAGCGCGATACTCTCGAGGAGTGACAGCGCGATCGCGGAGATAAAACAATTTTAAATTTGGATTTTGGATACTTTATCGCAGTCTACACTGTTGATTTTCTTTTTCTGGCGATCGCCAAATCATGTTATCCGCGATCGCGACAAAATATTACAATCCATTCCATCGGAGGATTCGCAGTCAGTACCCATGCGGTAAACTTTCTAAACAGTCAAGGATGGTTAACGGAGTTTCACGAACATGGGAGATATTTGGAAATCAACAGCAATTATCACGGGGGCATCTTCGGGAGTTGGGTTGTATGGGGCAAAAGCACTGGCCGCAAAGGGTTGGTATGTAGTGATGGCCTGTCGGGATGTGGTGAAAGGAGCAAAAGCCGCACAAGATTTGCAAATTCCTGAAGAGAATTATACTGTTATGGAGATCGACCTCGCTTCATTAGATAGCGTGCGTCAGTTTGTCAAAACTTTTCGAGATAGGGGGCGATCGCTAGAAGCACTGGTCTGTAATGCGGCGGTTTATTTGCCCTTACAAAAAGAACCCTTACGCAGTCCCGACGGCTACGAATTAAGCGTAGCAACCAATCATCTCGGGCATTTCTTACTTTGCAACCTCATGTTAGATGATTTGCGGCGATCGCCAGTTCCGACAAAACGCCTCGTTATTTTAGGAACCGTCACTGCAAATAGTAAAGAATTAGGAGGCAAAATTCCCATTCCAGCACCTCCCGATCTCGGCGATTTGCAAGGATTTGAAGCAGGATTCAAAGAACCGATCGCCATGATTAACGGCAAAAAATTCAAATCTGGGAAAGCCTACAAAGATAGTAAGCTCTGCAATATGCTCACCGCAAGGGAATTGCATCGTCGCTATCACAACACAACGGGAATTGTCGTTAGTTCGATTTATCCCGGTTGCGTCGCAGATACGCCATTATTCCGCAATCATTTCTCTCTTTTTCGCACGATTTTCCCCTGGTTTCAGAAGAATATTACCAAAGGTTACGTGACTCAAGAACTCGCAGGAGAACGCCTTGCAGAAGTAGTCGCCGATCGCAACTATAAGCAGTCGGGAGTACATTGGAGTTGGGGAAACCGCCAACAGGAAGGTCGAGAGGCATTTGTTCAGGAACTTTCCGCAGAAGGAAGTGACGATGCAAAAGCCAAGAAAATGTGGGAGTTAAGCGAAAAATTAGTAGGTTTGGCGTAATTTGGTAGGGGCGCAATGCTTGCCATTGGTGTCAACTTAAGGGAACAGAGTCCCAAATTTGCTGAGAGAGAGCATCCTTTTCTCGATGTCGTTTTCTCTCAGCTTTAATCAAACCAAACAACTTAGCACGTTCAGCAAACCCTAAGTACCTAAGCAAAATTAATTGTATACTTTGTGCCAAAATTTATAAGAATTTCTTCGACTTTCTCTTGATGACAGGATTAGAACGATATTGTCCACCATTAAACCCGTCCTGCTAAATGAGTTAATTGTCTGAGATTGACTAAAGATAAACTATGACGTGCTTTATCAATATGAATCCAGCCCTTATCTGCCAGTTTTTCGATAATTTTCTGGGTTTCCTCAATCCTAATATCAGAAATTTGAGCCAGATCGTTATAGGAAATCAAGAGAATTTCTTTCCCTTGGTCGGTAATTTGGCCGTATTGATCGGCGAGGAGAACGAGGGTTTTCGCTAACTTGACTGCAGGAGGGCGATCGCGCAATTGAAAGCGGAGATTGGAATAGCGCAATCGCTGTACCATTAACTGCAACATCCGATGGTGCAATTGAGGATCCTTGAAAAGCGTTTGAATAAAGCGTTGAGCCGAAATACTCAGCAGTTCCACCTTGCACAATGCCACTACATCCGTCGATCGCGGAGATTCGTCTAAAATTGCCATTTCGCCAAAAAAGTCACCGCGTCCCATCACAGCAAGGGTAGCGGCGCTTTCACCCGCCAAACGGCGGACTTTGACCCATCCCGAAACAATAAAATAAACCGCATTGCCCCAAGCATCCTCCATCAAAACCGCCCGTTCTTGGGGGTAAGAATGTTCGACAGCAACAGAAAGCAGCCATTGCAGCGTTTCGGGACTGGCTGTGTTGAAGAGAGGGAAAAGCTCGCTAAACGCTTCAATTTCCATAAACGGGTATCGCTTTGAGAATTGAGTTAAGGGAATGCTGAGGGTGTTCCTGTATCTTAACACTACGGCGATCGCAAGAAGGTTGAGATGCACTCTCTAGGGGACTCAAATTCAAGTTAAAATCAAGAGCAAAAAGAAAATATTATGATTCAACCCGACTTAGAACAAATCGCCTTACAACTAGAGAGTCAAAATTCTCGCGATCGAATGCTGGCACTGGTAAGTTTGCGCCACGTTTCTTCCCATGATGCCCTTCCCCTGATCAAAAAAGTCCTCAACGATGAGGTGTTGCAGGTGCGATCGATGGCGGTATTTGCCCTGGGAGTCAAGCCCACGGAAGAATCTTATGCCATGTTGGTTAAATGCTTGCAAACCGATCCCGATTATGGCATTCGTGCCGATGCTGCGGGGGCATTGGGCTATTTAGAAGATAAACGCGCTTTTGAACCCCTCGTGCGTGCATTTTATGAGGAAACCCAATGGTTAGTGCGTTTTAGCGCCGCCGTTGCTTTAGGAAATATCGGGGATATCCGCGCCCGAAAAGTATTGATAGAAGCCCTCTACAGCCAAGAACCCGTCATGGAACAAGCGGCGATCGCAGCCTTGGGAGAAATTGGCGCAATGGAATCCCTCGATGATATTCTCTCCTTTATCGATTCAGAAGATTGGTTAGTGCGTCAGCGCCTCGCCGAAGCCCTCAGTCACCTCCCCTGCGAGAAAAGTGCTTCAGCCCTTCAGTACCTCGTCAAAGATGACCATTCTCAAGTCCGCGAGGCGGCTTTATTTGCCATCGATCGCCCCATGAATTATGAGTTATGAGTAATCAACAATCAATCATTAAAATATGTCTCCTTCTTTCGTGTTAGCTTCAGCTTCTTCTGCTAGAAAACAACTCTTGCAACAAGTTGGCATTGACGCGATCGCCTGTAAGAGTGATTTTGACGAATCTAGCATTCAGCATGAAGACCCCGAAAAATTAACCAATACTCTGGCGCTATGTAAAGCCCAGATCGTCGCCGAAAAATACCCTCATTCCCTTGTTCTCGGCTGCGACTCGGTGCTATTCGTTGCCGGAGAAATTCACGGTAAACCCGCATCTCCCGCCGAGGCGATCGCCCGTTGGCAACTGATGCGAGGTAAAATCGGGAGACTTTATACCGGACACGCCTTAATTGATAGTAGAACCGGCAAAAAATTGGTGAAATGCGGCATCACAAAAGTTTACTTTGCCGAGATTAGCGATCGCATTATCGCCGCCTACGTCGCCACCGGAGAACCCCTACACTGTGCCGGCGGTTTTGCCATTGACGGACAAGGGGGACTATTTATTACTAAACTTGAAGGCTGTCACAGCAACGTCATTGGTTTAAGCCTACCTTTACTTCACCAAATGCTTAACGAACTCGGTTACGGGATTGTCGATTTTTGGTAAACTCAAGTCAATCAACAGTAAGGGAAATTTGGGTATGGCCGCCAGCGACGAATTTAGAAAACAACTCAAAGCCGGAAATATATTTGATGCGCTCACCTTAGCATTAGGAGAGGCGATCGAACTAGAAATTACTACTTGGGTTTCCTCCGCAGACGATCCGAATATTCTCGCCGTTGATGCCGAAAAACCCGCCCCAGGTCATCGCATGAAAACTCGGATTAACCTCGTCGATGGCGATATTGATAACGAAATCGGTGCAGAATTTATCGGTGATGGACCCTATACCGAATTGAGAGAATTTCATCTCCAACAAGTTAAAGATGGGCGAACGATCATCCAACAAAACTTAGAGAATTTGCAACAAATGTTTGTGATTCTGGCAAGCACTCTCTCTCGTTTGCCAAAAACCTCCCGTCCGCCGATTTTATCCCCTTCTGACGAGAATAAACTCAGATAACCGCTCAGAACTCGTGCATCACAGGACATCGCGCTATTCAGCGAAAATGCGAACGCTAGAAGCCAAAGCAGGGAAAGCAGGTCATGCCATCAAGTCAAGAATTTAGAGAAGCCTTACAAGCAGGGAGGATTCAAGAAGCCTTCACCCTTGCTCTCACAGAGGCTGTAGAGTTAAAAATTACCACTTGGGTATCCTCATCGGAATCGGATACCGATCGCGATCGCGATGTCACTGTGAAGAATGCAGTTTCTCGAAGATCGTTAGACGAGTCAAAACCGGGGCATCGCCTTCGTACCAGTATTAATCTCATGCAGGGAGATATTGAAAACGAAATTGGCGATCGCTTCCTCAATAACAGTGCCTATCACGAATTGTTACGTTTCCACTTTACCCAAGTGGACAAGGGGCAGCAAATCATCGAGCAAAATATTCACAGCCTGCAAAAGATATTTTCCCTCGTTACGTCTCTTAACAATCCTGCTCCAGATTCTTCCCCAGGTTTTTCCTCGGAAGCATTTGCTTTAACGCAAGTGGAAGCAGAAATGCCCAGATCTAACCGAGAATCTCAGTCAGAATCTACAACGGTAGAGATTGCCAAGGAAGCAACCTTAGACGAAACTCCTTTAGAGCCAGAATTCTTTTCTTCTGAGGAGATATCCCCGGAAGAAAGAGAAAGTGGACTCAATGGAGATGTCCTGGAAGGTCTTGTGGAAGCTGAAGCACAAATTCAGCAAAGGCGATCGGATTTTTCTCTTGCTGAAACTGAATTAAATGATGTTTTAGCAGAGGAGTCGCCAGAAATGGCGATCGCGTCATCGGAAGAGGAGTTAGAAGAGGAAATCTCCTCAACGGCTTTTGAAACAGAATTACCTGTCTTTGAAGTGGAAAGCGCGATCGAGTCTCCCCTGTCTGAAAATGAGGCTCAATTCGGCGAAAACCTTGAATTCACTGAAGACTGGCTAGAAGAAGAAACAGAAAACAGTCTCTCGGCTGAAGAACAATCTGAAGAGGAACAATCTGAAACAGAGGAAGTCTCTCAACCCCAAGAAATCTTGCGATCGCCAGAAGAAATTTGGGAAGAAGAAGTTGCTGACAGCCAAACAGAAGCCTTTATTGATACTCTTTTCAGCAGTGATGATTGGATTGAGGAGGAACTGTCTGAGGAAGAACAACAGCCAGAAGCATCACCGGAAGGGCGATCGCCAAACTTACCCCATCTTCCAGAACAATTAGAAATTGAAGGTTGGAATCGAACTTCCAATCTCCGCTTGGGGGAAGAATTGCCAACTCCCGAAGCAGAAGCGGCCTTCATTCCTTCAGACTCGTCTCAATCCGATCTCTTTCAAGGGGACGATCTCGAAGAATTATCCGAATCTGAAGAGGATTTTGATTTGGAAGGGTGGGAATTTTCTTCAGATAGTTCAGACAGTGCAGAAACTATAAATCCAACTGAGGAAGAGAGTCAAATCAGTTTAGCTGCTTTAGAAATTGCTGAATTAGCTGTAGACCCAGAGACGACAGAGGACGATCTCGAAGAAATAGACAATCCTTGGGATACTCCCGAATCTGATGCCGATCTTGTCGCTGAGAAAGAACATCAAGAAGAAAAGGTAGAGAGTCAGGAGGAGGAAGAGGAAGACTGGGAGGATTTTGTTAATGAGGAGGAAGAGGAAGAGGAAGAGGAAGATTGGGGGGATTTTGTCAAATTTGTCGAACAAGACCTGCCAACCCCTCCCCAACCACCGCTAACTGAAAGTTCGCAGCCCAGCCAACCTCAAACTAACAGTCAACCCACCCGTCCAGCAATACCGGAAATCAATCCTTTTGAAACTTCTGGAAATACCGATTGGGGAGAGTGGTTAGATGAGGATACAGAGGAGACAACTGAGAATTCTGGGGAAGACGCGATCGCCGTTGCAGAGGAATGGGATGCAACCTCAGAAACCGATCCCTTTGCTGTTTCCCAGTCCGATACGGAGAGTTATACCTCAATTGTAGAAGAAGATTGGGAAGAGTTTGCCATTGAAGAACTCGAACCCTTTCCTAAGCCGAGATCGCCATCTTTGCCAACCCCTCTCTTAGAAGAAACCTTTGCAACCGCAAGTGTTGATGAAATTTTAGGCGAACCTCCCGAGTTAATCGATAATAGTGTTGGGGACTTTTCCGACAGCGAACTCGATCGCAATTGGGATGAAGAACTATTCGGAGATGAATTTAATTTCGATATTTCTTTATCCGATGAAGCCGATCTATCTTCAGATTTACTCGAACCAAACCACAATACCTAAGCACAAATTTATTACACCATTAGAGAAAAATCATGTTTGATAAACCACAACGTTCTTATAAGACAAAATCGCGATCGAGTTCATCTCGAGAAACAAACACTGTTCCAGGGACAACAAGTTCTCAAAAGGCGATCCAAACAGTAGAAAACACTGCCCTTAGATCGGGGGAAAAAGCAGGAGAAGCCCTGCAAAATTTTGCCCGTTCCATTGGAGAAGTTTTAATTGATATTACTGCCTTAGAAGTGAATACAATGGTGGTAGATCGCATTACAGGAGCGAAATTCATTCCTTGGCAAACCTATTATAGCGTTTATGATATTAACGAAGCAGATCTCCGTCGCCGCGATATTCCTATAGGTGAATGCGATCGCTATTTATCCCTACGCAAGAAATTAGCGGTCGAATATGCGTTAATTGCCTCAGACCCCTCATCTCCCCTTTATGATGAACGAATGCTGGAGATTTTGAGTACGTCCCCAGATCAAATAATCCTCCCTAACCCTCATCCCTCAGACTACGATCGAGAAGGTAAATTAGAAATTCAACGGGTCCAAAAACTGCTTCAAAATGGTAGTTTCATCAGGGCTTTGCGAAAAGTAGGAGAATTAAAAGCCTGTTTGGATAATCAGAAACGCCACGTCGAACGCTTAAAACTGGAACATCCCGATCGCAATTTCAAAGACTTGCATGAGGGGATGAATATGGATATGATTTACGCCCAAACTGTTGTACAGTTGGATGGAGATATGATCAATCGCTATGCCAAAGAAATTTTGGATCATCCCCAGAGAGATTTAATTTTGCAACTCCATCATGAAAGTGTTGCTTCTGGAGAAAAACAATGGCGAGGACTCTTTGAATTTTTCCTCGGTTTAGTCCAACAAGCTGTCTCTCAACGCGAAGGCGGATTTTTTGATTTTCTGCGCCGTTAATCAACTATCAACTATCAACTATTAACTATCAACTATTAACTATTTGCCTCTCGATCGCCAATGGAAAATAGCCTTCATTTGGAACGCTATATTCGCTTTTTGAAGGAACGCAGACCCGATCGCCGAGTTGTTTACCACGGCATTCATTTTCATTTGAATGAAGAGGTTTTAGAACAAATTCAGCAAGCGCGATCGCAGGGGCATTCTCTTTTTGTTAGGCCTAAGTTTATTGCCGATTTGCGCTATTATCTTTTATTTGATGAATATAGTGGTTTAAAATGTGGTATTAATGTTTCCACGCATTATTTTCAGGATAATAGCGAGCAGGCTGTTTTACGCAGTTTGATTGGTCTGGATGGGGACATTTTATATCAAATCGATCGCCGTTATTTGGATCGGCCAGAACTCGCTCTCTCTTTAACTTCAGCACATTATTGGTTAATTGAACAATTATTAGATAAGTTAAGATTAGAAGGAACATTATGGTTGAATTTTTTATCTTGGGGTTTATCTCTATCGGCGATAGTACCGTATCTCTTTGAGCGTTGGCAACAAAATCATTTAGATATATTAACAATGGTCTTCATGAGTTTATCTTCTTAGGTCGTACAAAAAACATTCCGCTATATTTTAAAATTTATAATGAGTCAGGTTTGGCAATTTTTGATCCAACAATTGCTAACATGAGAATTATATAATCGTTACCAATTTAAAAAAGTTATTGTTTGGTTTTTAAGACGCTTGAGATTATAAATTGAGATTATAAAATAAAATGAAATTTGCGGCGATCGCACAGCAATTACCTTCGGAGACGACAAAACCTATCGCTCCTTAGCCGCTCCCAGAAGAATTTCTAAAGGAAAAATTTACCTAGGGTTTGCTTTGTGCCTCAATAGCTGGGATATCGAAGAAATTTACCCATTGAGAGGATGCCCTCAATCGACCTTAAAACAAGACTTTCAAGCCTTGCCACAAGGAGGGAAACCACCCGATATGACCGCCTATTTTGACAAACCCCTACCGTCAAAAATCTCTGTCAATTGCACGCGATCGCAAAAAAAAGCCAAAATTTATCTCAAATCTCCTACTGATAATGCTTTCGTCCTATACAATAGGCTACTAGTCCAGATAGTCCAGATTGGCAAACAATCAATTTAGCGATCGAGTAACCAGTAACCGTCAGAAACCTCAGCCTAAAGGCGTGAGGCTTGAAAGAGAAATCTAGAAAGCTGTTCTGACCAGCCTAAGACCTTCGAGGTCTACGTTATTTGGGTCACGACACCTTGGAATGCGAAGCTAGTTCCTCGCTCTGTCGTTAGCAGTTAAACAATTTTAAGGTCACTGAAATAGTGCTGCTAACCTAACAAGCCCTTTTAACATTGGCGAAGCTAACTTTACCCTAGAAATAGGAGGCTCGAAAGAGCAAAAACACTATGCGTACAGGGCTGTAAGATTTGAAACGGTAACTGTCCCGTTGAAAGTACATTACAAAAGTACACCAAATTAAGCAGCTCCAAGGCGGTAGTGGTAACTGTAAAGCCGTCCTAAAAGGACGGGGTTTCAAACCCATTTTTCTGATGAACAAAGAACAATTAGTCAACAAAATCTCCGAAAAAACAACACACACTAAAAAAGAGACTGACAAAATACTGACGGCAACAGTTCAAACCATTATGGAAACCGTTGCGGAGGGCGAAAAAGTAACGCTGGTTGGATTTGGGACATTTGAGGGTAGAGACAGAAAAGAACGCACTGGACGCAATCCTCAAACCGGTGCTGAAATTCTGATCCCCGCGACTACAGTTCCGGCATTCAGCCCTGGAAAGCTCTTTAAGGAAAAAGTTGCAGGCAAAACACCGGAAGCCTAATCATATTTCCTTTTTCCTTCCTGAAAGGCAGGTGTCCGCGATCGCATTTCCCCCATACAGATTGTCAGTAGTTTGTCTCAGGAGTTTATCCCCGGCGATCGCGGGCTTTATTTTTGCATTAATATTCATAAATTCAGTAACGACTGCGGAACATCATCCCAGGAGCGTGTAGATACCTCCATAATCCATCAGGTGCAAGTAACAACGACAGGAGTAAGATTATGAGCGAGCGCAATTACAACAAGCTCAATCGCGACGAAAACATTGCCCAAATGCAAGGTGAATTACTCGAGGCTATTTTATCTGAGGAGTCCATTTTTCCTTGGAATCCTGCGGATCCTGAAACAGAGAATTATTTAAGCAATATCGAAGGCGTTTTCACTTTAACTGACTGGTCGGAATCAGAAGATATTCTGCCGCGATCGCAAGACTTGTTTGCTCAACTCGATCGCTGTTGGGAAAAATTTCCCACTCGAGAGATAGATTCATCTTTACAAGAAAAATTTGGCGATCGCCTTCCCACAGATTGGCTCGAGACTATTTCTGCAAGAGTGCAAGATTTAACGGAAGCGGGTTTATCCCCCATCGATCGCTTGGTTGAATGCGTTAAGCCTCTTTTGTCTAATTGGGCGATCGAAGATTTACAAGTGTTTGCACGTCCTTTTGCTTATGCTATGCGTGGGAAGGGGTTTGAGGAATCAGAGGTGAAGCAATGGGAAGAACTTTCCGAAGTGGAACGAGCGCGTTATGCCTTAAAAGTTGCTCATTATGCGTTAGAGCGAACCGATCGCGATCGGGGCTAAATTTCAACAATAAAGCGCAGGATTCCCCGCTTGTATGTGAAGCATCAAGCGTGGGAGGAATGCGATACAATCTGACCCCCAATGGGGAGGATTGTATGACTTGGCGTGTAGAAAGAGTTTTGTCTAACTGCATTTTCTTTGCTCCACTAACAATCTCGTACTGCGCTTAATCAAACGAGTTTTCGAGACTGAGAACTGACCGATTCTTTTCCAGTTAATGTCATACAAAGAAACGACTTTATTCGCTTCACTATATCCACCAATCCAGCCTCGATAAGTTTTCTTCCCTTTAACAGCTTCGACATAATCTCCAGAACGAAAACCATAAGAAGTAATCGTTCCTCCTTTTCTTTTTCGATACTGACTGGGATTAGGTTTCTTGGAATCGGGATTCTCAAAGTGCAGTTGACGGCGATAGAGCTTGGGACGGGCAATTACGACAAACGGGCAATCCGTCAATTCGACAGAACCAAACCATTTTCCGCCTCGAATCTTCCGAATCGGGTCAATGAACTTTCGGTATTCGACAAAAGCATAGCAAGCTAATGCAATACCGTCATTGGCATGGGTTTCTGGAGAGATTTTCGATTTGTCCGTTTTGTCTTTTACCAAACCCAAATGCTTTCTCAGAGCCGAAGTTTCCCATCCTTCTTTAGTCGTAACTGGTGCAATTTGGTTTAGCCATTGCACCATGACTTTTTGCCCCACCATCACGGGCGAAAAGCCTTTTCCTGACTTTGCACTTTTGCGTCCGCTCGTTAAATCTACGTCGGCTTTAACGATTTCGTAGACAATTCGAGAAATGGGATAGATTCTTGCCAATTCCTTGACAACTCTTAACTCCAACTCTCGATTGGCACGGATGCTGGGAGGGAGTTTGGCGTTTCGCCGATTGTTAAACCGCTTTTGACGATGGCATCTTTGCTCGAAAGGCAATTTTCGATTGATTCTCCGTCCCCTCCTTGCTCTTCTCAATATCCTTCTTGCTGTCATTTTTTGGGTGACAGATTTGAAGGGAAGTTGAAGGTGTGCTTTGAACAAAGTTGCTTTGGAACTAACAGCCCCAACTCCAGAATATAATTTTCCGGGGTCAATTCCTACTGCGATCTCTTGTGTTTCTTCTCCTGACGGTTCTTGCAGGAGTTGGACGCAGAAAACTCCAAGGTCGTTGTACGCGACTTTTGCTTTTCCTTCCTTCAGCCAGCGTCGAGCGCGACTGGGTTTTGTTGGCATCAATGGTTTGCCTTCTGGTGACAATACTGGAACTCTTCCTCCCCCCTTATTAAGGGGGGGCAGGGGGGGATCGTCCTCTTTCATGGTGATAAACCTCATTGACTGAGTAAATTTCCCTTACCGCATCGCTATCAAGATTTCCTTTCTTAGAGCGCTCTAATCAGAGAGCTTGGAGTTTGTCCAGACTAGGGAAATATCTGGAAGTCCGTGCCAGATAACGACTCGTAGCGGTAGACAAGACTTGCGTTGGAAACTGATTCTTCCAAGCCGCTATTGGACGCTTTGCGTCAATAGCGGTTCTTGAC
>NZ_JAYGHV010000166.1:0-13288 GCF_034932145.1 Spirulina sp. 06S082
AGAGTCGCATCCGAGATGCTGGCGATCGCGAACTTCTTTTCGATCTCGATACTGCAAAGCGCGGGATTTTTGCAAAATATGGAAAAATTCCCGAAGTAGACCTTCTTAGTAAAAGTCTATCTAATCTTCTGCGGAAATGGGCAGAATAATTTCCCGCCTTTTATCTTGCAAAAAGTTGCAGCAGTTTTAAAACATCATCGGTGATTTCTGTGGCTTGCTGCGATCGCCCGATTTCTGCAAGTTGCGTGGCAATAGAACTTAAAAGAAGTGCTTTCTGTTCCTTTTTCTCTAAAGTTCCTACGAGTTCTAGGGCATGAGTGAGAGATATAATTGCATCCGCTTGGCGATCTTGGCGATCGAGTTGAATAGCTAGGAAAATAAACGTGCCAATTTTTTCAATTTCATTGCCAACTAAAGCAATAAATTCTAAAGATTCTGTCATTTTTCCGGCTTCTGCTAGGGTGTAGGTAACATCGCGTAAGGTATTGCTTTTATCTTCTAAATTTGGCGATCTTTGCAACATTTCTAAGGCGATATCGTAGGCTTCAATTTCTAGGAAGGGAAGAACAATGAGGCTTAAGAGAGAATCTTTTGTACTAGAATCGTTGAGGTTGTCCCAAAGTTGTAAGGTTTGTTCTCTAATTTTTGAGGCGGTTTCTAGCTGTTTGTTCTGTTGTAATTGTAAGGCGATCGCGCCGAGGGTGACGATTTTAATTTCTGTTTCTTGTATCTCTTCAGTAATTTTTAAGGCGCGATCGAATTGTTCTTTTTCTGCTAAGATTGTGGCAATATTGTTTAAAGTTTTATCTCGATTTGAGAAAGATTGAATGAGTTTTAAGGCGCGATCGCTGTCCCCATTTTCTGCTAAATTAATGGAAATTTCTTGAATAGCGGTTTCTTGCAGTTCGGGAATATCAATATTTTCAGTGATTTCTAAGGCGCGATCGAACTGTTTTGCTTCTCCTAAATAACGGGCAATATAAAACAAGGTTTCTGGCTTTAAGGAGGGGTTAGAAAGGCGATCGCTTAATTGTAGAGCAAGATCGAACTCTTCACCTCGAGCAAGAGAACTGGCTAAGTTTTTAAAAACCGCATCTGTTGCTTCATTGGGTTCTAATTGTGGGAGTAATTCTTTGAGGCGATCGAACTCTTTTTCGCCGCGATCGCCTTCTCCCATTGCCATATATTTTAAGCCAATTGCTCCTAATGCTTCAACTTGACCTAAAGGACTTTCTAGCCTTTTTACAACTTCCAGAGCTTGTTTTAGTTCGCCTTGTTCTGTTAAAGTTAATGCGACCAGTAAGGTTAAATCTTGCCGATCGCGATCGCTCTCTAAAACCGTCATAATTTCGAGAATGCGATCGCTTTTCCCTTGTTTGGCAAATCCTAAAGCCATGCCTTTCAGATTAATATAGGGAAGAAGTTCCCTTTGGCGATCGCGGATAATATCCCAAGCGCGATCGTAGTCCTCATTGGCGATCGCAGCCTGCAAAAATAGCAATAAAATTTGTCGATCGTCACTGTTAATTAATTGAACAATTTCCCAAGCGCGATCGCCGCGATCTTCAGCGATTAAATTGCGAAAGATATCCGATAAAAAAGCTGGATCTCCATCGCTAAAAGTCCGAATCAGCTCCAAAGCCACTTTAACATCTCCCTTTCTGATTAACCGCAAAACCAACTCAGATAAAGTTTGTTGTTGCAGAAACCGATCCTCAATACTGCGAAAAATCTCGATACTGCGATCGCGATCGCCAATTTCGAGTAAGGCGATCGACAAACTCCCCAAAGCTGCATTTTTCCAAATCAACTCTTCTTCATCTGTTACATTTTGCGCCAATTTTGTCAAGTGAATATTGTTCGCCAAATCCTTTGCTAATTGCTCTGATTTCTCTCTTGTTAAAGCAACAGCATTGCCGGGAAATAAGAACAGAATAGAGATAAAAATTAAACAGCGTAAAACTTTCATAATGGATTCAATAACCGATAATCTATTATAAAACAGCAATGTGCGCGATCGCATTAACACTCATTGATTATTTGCATCTTTTACGAGGGTTTCAGGGTCGATCGCCTTACCTTGAATGCGAATTTCAAAATGTAAATGAGGACCCGTAGAATTGCCGCTACTGCCCATTTTAGCGATTTCCTGTCCTTGCTTGACCCATTCCCCTTTCTGTACCAAAAGTTCGCGATTGTGACCGTATACTGTTGTACTGCCATCTTTGTGACGAATTTTCACCAATTTTCCCAATCCCCATTCATCCCACCCGGAAAAAATAACTTCCCCCTCCGCAGCAGCAATAATCGGTGTACCAATTTTATTCGCCAGATCGATGCCTTCGTGATATAAGTGAAATCCTTGAGAAAGTTCCCCCTCCGTCGGTTGAATGAATTCAGGTTGCAAATAAGGCTGTAGGATAGCTTGAATGGCTCTAACGCGATCGCGCTGTTGAATAATCAAACAGTCACTCTTGCGTTGTTGAGGGGGACATTGTTTGCGAAATGATGGAGTATCCAGGGGGCTATCATTGTTAAGAACGCGAAGTCTGCCTCGAACTAAAGCCTCAAGACTATTTTTGCCTTGTTCTTTAGCAGCAATATATTCTTGAGGAAAACGACGACTCCCACCCCGAGAACCCGATTGATATAGATCGAGAGTATTGATCACCGCGTGAGGATCGCTGGCAGGATTAATCCCCGCACGACTCAAATCCTGATAAATTAAAGATAAGCGCCGTTTTAAATCCTGCACGCACTGTTGGGAAGATTCGAGAGTACACCACAGTTGCCCATCTTGACGAAAAGCAGCAATTAAGGCTTGAATGCCAGGAGAGTTAAGATCGTCAATTAAATCTCGGGTTTCTTGAAATTTCTCGTCAGCCAGAGTTTGCGGTTTAATCCAAAGATATTCAGTCCGCACCCAGCCAATAAAAGAATACTGCACCGCACGCAAAAAATAACCGACGGGTTTGGCGACGATCGCAAAGATAAACCAAAGGACAATTAATAAGAAGAGAAGCGATCGCAGACGCTTGCGAAAGGTATGTTTGCGGCGAACTTTTCGCCGACGCAATCGCACCGGATAACCAGAATTCGGGGAGATAGAGGTCCCACGAGGAGGGAGAGATGTTTTTTTTCTGACCCGACTCTTGGTACGAGATTTAGCACGAGAGGATGAGGAATGACGCGGTTTTCTCATGTTTTTCGGATCGGAATAGAGCGATAATAGCATCGATCGCCAATAATTGTGCATTCTCCGTCGCGATCGCCTCTCTTTCTGAGACTTTCCTGAACTCTACCTGAATTCAGCTTCTCGCTCAAACTCAAATGTTATTTGGTGTCGTAAGTTTAATGTTAGCTTTGGTTATGCTGCATTCTAATTCTTGGCTATTTTTTAGTTAAATGCCAAACTCCATCCCAATCTTTGGGAGGAGAATTTTTTTGAAATTGGAGAACGCGATCGCGGAGAATTTGTGAAGGACAATCTTGAGGTTTAATCTGTAGGCATTCTGTCAATAAAGCCTCTGCTTGTTGCCAATTTTGCTGTCGATAGGCTTTTAATCCTTGCTCAAAACAATCTCTTAGTGCTGCTAAATCTGGTTGCAAGTTTTCTTTACGCGCTAACACTTCATAAACTCGCACAGAGTCTTCTTTCCCAACAACTTGAATGCGATCGATTTCTCGCGTTTCGATAAAATCAATGACTTCATTGCGCGTTTCTTCTGCGATGAGAATACGAACCCCATATTGTTTGCTGGCACCTTGTAAACGCGAAGCCAAATTAACAGCATCTCCGATCGCCGTATAAGACTTAGAAGATTCCGATCCCATATTACCCACCACTAAATCTCCTGTTGCTAATCCAATTCTTAAATCGATTTTGTTTACATCGATCTCTGCGATCGCATTGGCTAAGTATTGACGGAGAGAATCTAAGCAATTGATTTGTTCTAACGCTGCATAACAAGCTAGGCGATCGCGATCTTTTGCCGAAGTAAAAGGTTCTCCCCAAAATGCCATAATCATTGTCCCCAGAAACTTATCAATTACACCACAATGATGAGAAATTGGCGAGGACATTAGAGTTAAATATTGATTAATCGTTTCAATTGATTCATGGGAAACTAACATATTTTCTAAATTTTCAATTCCTGTAATGTCCGAAAAACAAACAGTCATTGTTTGTTTTTCTCCTCCTGTTTTCGTGCCTTGCGGATCTTCCATGAGATGCGCGATCGCTCTGGGATCGACATATTTACCAAAAGTCTCTTTTATTGTTTCCTTTTGTTTCAATTCTACCAACATTTTATTAAAAGAATGGGTAAGTTTTCCGACTTCATCTTCTGTTTTGATTTCTATTTTTAGATTAAAATTCCCTTTCTGAATTGTTTTAATTTTGTGAGTTAAATAGCGAGTAGGTTGCACTAATCCTGTTGCGATCGCAGAAGCCGAAAACAGACTTGTTATCGTGGCGATCGTGGCAATAAAAATCCCTAAATGTAAAACTTTTTGTTGGTGTCGTTGACTCGATCGCGCTGCTTGAACTGTAAATTCATTCAGTTCTGTTAAAATATTAGCTATTTCTTTATTAAATTGTTCTTCTTCAATTTCCAATCTATTTTCTAACTGACGTGCTTGTATTTTTTTATTTTCTGCTAATAATTGTATGATTTCGAGAGCGCGATCCTGAAAATATTGCTGTTCTTTTTCAATCTTATCTAAAATAGGATTGAGTCGAGAAAATTCCTTTCGTGTTGTTGGTAATTGCAGATCGGTTAAGCCTATTTTAATCAAATTATTGGCTGATTCCAATTCCTCGTCAACGCGATCGCCACGCTGCTTAAATTCTCTTATTTCTTCGGTAATGCTTTGGCGATCGAAGGGTTCAATTTCATAAAATCGGACAATACGATGGAGGTGAAAGTGTTGTTTTAAAACATGAATGTCTATTTCTGCAACTAAATTAGTGAGGGGAATTGTATATTCAGACAAACTATGAATTTCTTTTTGTACTTGACGAAGACGATTATGAGAAATAGTAAACGCAACAATTGAGAAACTGAGTACTCCCAATGCCAAGCCAATTATTTTAGCACTAATTGGAGTTTTTCGTAATAATTTAATCATTGCTTTATTAATTATTGCTTGTTTGTTGATTAATAATTTCTAGATATATTTGTGTAGGTCGATCGTCAGATTTGACCAGCAAACAGGTTTCAAAATAGGCTCGTGCTTGAGCAAAATCTTGATGGTGATATGCCGTAATTCCCAGTTCAAAACGATCTCGTAAATATTCTAGCTCAATATCAATTTCCCCTTTACGACTTAATAGTTCATAAATTTTTAATTGCCGATCGCCAACAACAATTAAATCAATTTCTCGGGTTTCAATCGCATCTTGTGCAAGTTGTTGCGTATCTTCTGTCAGTAAAATTTTTGTGCCATATTTCTTATTTAATCCTTCCAAATGTTCTGCCAATTCTACTGCATCACCCATAACAGTATAAGATTTAAACTGTTCTGAGCCAATATTGCCCGCGATCGCTTCACTGGTGGCCAAACCAATACGAATATCAAAATCCGGCAAACCTTTCCGAAATCCCATTAAATCCGGCATAATTCGATGCAATCTCTCCAATTGAACAAACTGTTCTAAAGCTGCAAAACAAGCAAATTTAGCGTGTTCTGATGCGCTAACAAAAGGTTCGCTCCAAAACGATCTCATCGCATCCCCAATGAAGCAATCAATAACACCGTTATAGCGTGCGATCGGTTCGGCAGCAAGGGTAAAAATACTGATTGAGGAGTTTAACAAGTCCTTCGGGAGCAAGCATTTCACTAATCGCAGTAAATCCCACAACATCAGAAAAAAATACTGTTACATTTTGCTTTTCTCCAAAACTTTGTTTAGACTTTTGTTGAATTAAATTTTCAACAATACGCGGGTCTACATATTGTCCAAAAGTATTCTGAATTTGTTCTTTTTCTTTGATTTCTTCAACCATAAGATTAAAAGCATCTGCCAAGGTTTCGATTTCATCTCCCGAGGCGATCGCCACTTGAATATCTAAGTTTCCTCCTTCGACTTCCTTGGTACTCCCAATCAACTTTTTCAAAGGATTGACTAAACCCGCAGTGAGAGTAAAAGCAGAAAGGATACCAAATCCAGTTGCAAGACTAATCAGGATAATATTAAGATTAAGAATTGCTCGTTCCTCGCGATCGGCATTGCGAGCAGAATCTTGAATAAATATACCTAATTCCTGAAAAACACCTTGAATTTGTCGATTGAATTGCTCTTCTTCTTCTTGTAATTCATTCTCGAGAAAATTAATTAATGTACTGTTTCCAGTTTGCAAAGATTGAATAATTTGTAAACCGCGATTGTGAAATTCTTGATGCTCTTCTTCAAGATTATATAAAAGAGGTTTGAGTCGGGCAACTTGAATAATATCGCGAATAAGTTTAGCATGAGAAAGAGCATCATAGGAAAGAGCGATCGCGCTATCAACTTCCTCATCTACTCTCTTCCCTTGTTGTTCAAACTCAGCAAATTCTTGCTCAATTTGCGGCCAGTTAACGGGTTCGCTTTCGTAAAGTTGTAAAATTCGCTCGAGATGTATCTGTTGCTTGAGGACGCGAATATTAATCGTATTGAGATGAGTCGTGAGAGGAGTAGAATATTTGGACAGATCGATAAGTTCATTATTAACTTTTTTGATGCGATCGTAGTTAATTCCCACTATCACCACCAAGAAGACAAGCATACTGGTGGCGATCCCAAAAATTTTGATACCGATAGAGAATTTCGGTGAAAAACGTACCATTAACATAGAAATGCGATCGTGTTTCCTTCCTTATTACCCCTCTTAAGGTAAGCATTCCGGAAATAAAACTCGCCTTTCTTGTCCTGAAATGAAGTCTCTAGACCAAATTAGATGATTTTCCTATTTCATCTCTTCTTGACCGTGATTTTCGTGATGTTCGTGATTTTCACGATCGCCGTGTTCGTGATGCAGGGGAATTCTAATATTACCCATACCCTGAGTCCCTACGCTCACGATTCCCATCGATTGGACTCCACCCGTTAAAACTCCCATTGCAACGGCTCCCGCAGAGAAAAACCCCATTGCAACAGCACCTAAAGAAATAACCCCCATCGGAACAATACCAATGGATACGATCCCCATCGGAACAATGCCAATTGAAATATAGCCGATGGGAGCAATGCCGATAGAAATAAGTTTCGGTTTTTCGGGATGGATGTGCATGAGAAATTTCTCCAAAAATTTAAGCGATCGGTATAGAAAACCGCGTCTTATATCTTGTCTAGATATTGCTCTTTTTGTCAAAAGACAGCTTGTAAAACTTTGCACTCGGCTTCTTAAAAATAAAGTTTAATTACAATAGCTTGACAATACCAAGTATTTACTTATTGCTATAAAATATATCTTAAATGTAGAATTTACACAGCTTAAAAATATTTTGAAATATCAAGTTATTAAAGAAACAGCTTCTCTCGTCACCCGCGATCGCCTTCGTCTCGATGCAGATATTTATCGTCCCGAAGCATCGGGGGAATTTCCAGTGTTATTGATGCGTCAACCCTATGGACGCGCGATCGCCTCTACCGTGGTCTACGCTCATCCAAAATGGTATGCTGCGCGAGGTTATATTGTTGTTATTCAAGACGTGCGCGGTTGCGGTACATCTGAAGGAAAATTCGACCTTTTTATTAATGAGATTGAAGATGGGATCGAGACAGTAAATTGGGCTTCTCAACTTCCTCAAAGTACGGGAGAGGTAGGAATGTATGGATTTTCTTATCAAGGGATGACTCAACTTTATGCCGCACAAAATAAACCAACAGCCTTAAAAGTGCTTTGTCCTGGAATGTTAGGTTATGATATTTATGCAGATTGGGCGTATGAAAATGGGGCATTTTGTTTGCAGGCAAATTTGGGTTGGGCGGTACAATTAGCCGCAGAAACAGCACGCTTACAAAAGGATTTCAAAGCATATCAACTTCTTTATACATCTGCTCGTAATTTACCATTTGATAATCCTGCATCATCCTTTAGAGAATGTTTGCGAAAATATGCCCCCAGTTCATTTTTTGATGAATGGATTGCACATCCTCAACCTGGAGAATATTGGCAACAATTTAAACCCGATCTTACCGATGTCGATCTTCCGATGTTGCATATTGGAGGTTGGTTTGATTGCTATTTACGAGGAACCTTACGTTTATATCGAGAAATGGTGCAGAAATGCACTCAACCCCAGCATTTAATTGTCGGAGTTTGGGGTCATTTACCTTGGGGAAGAAAAGTCGGCGCGATCGATTATGGCCAAGAAGCAGCCAGTCCAGTAGATGAGCTACAAATTAGCTGGTTTGACCATTTTCTCAAAGGAAAAAATACGGGAATTTTAGCAACAAATCCCGTCCGTTTATTTGAGATGGGAAGCAATCAATGGAAAGATTTTGAAATGTTTCCTCAAGGAGAACCCAATGCTTATTATTTAACCAGTAATGGTTTAGCAAGTATTCGCGATGATGCAGGAAAATTAAGTCTAAATCATGGCAGTGAAGAGCAACAAGAAGACATTCTCGTACACGATCCTTGGCGATCTGTTCCTTCTTTAGGAGGCCATATTGCTTTTCCATCAGGTTCTTTTGAACGTTCTCATATTGATTCTCGTAGTGATGTTTTGACTTATACTAGCGAACCTTTTATTTCAGATTTACACATCGTTGGTAAAATCATTGTTGAGTTATATTGTCAAGCCAATACACCGAATTTCGATCTCTGTGCAATTGTCTCTGAAGTTAAATCTAATGGTGGTGTTTACAATTTTACTCAAGGCTATATTCACACTAATTCATTAGCTAATCCAATACAGATTCCTCTTCAAGAAACTTGTATTTGTCTTAAACAAGGAAATCGTTTGCGTTTGAGTATTAGTGCAGCTTGTTTTCCGGCTTACTTGCCTCATTCAGGTATGAATTTATTTGATAATGAAGTTAATTTTAATGATATCAATATCATAACAATAAGTCTTCAATCTGGCCAGCAATATCCTTCAAAACTACTGATTAACCGATCGACCCAAACACGTGCAGGATAACCGTTCCACATCTGTCTTCTTCGCTACAATTTTAGATGCGTTTACCTTGGTGTTAAATTTTCTATAGGTTGCCATTTCATAGATTTTTTATAAATATCCAAAAAGTTGATTTTATTAATAATTTTAGCACTTGTCTACCACTAATATCTAAACTCTCTTCATTGAAAACACGCACCTCTATTTTACGCGATCGCTTTGCTTGTCGATAATATGGGGAAGTGCGATCGCGTGTTGCGATCGCGAAAGATTGAGATAGCGCGATCGCATTTCTGGATTCTCATGGGAGGTGCGATCGCCTGCTATAATTTTTAATAGCCATTGAATTAGACAACTGGACGTGAGATTTGAGATTGTTTTTACTATTAGCGGTTACAAGGATTAGAATGGCCGCAATATCGGCTGCGAGTTGAAGATTTGTGCGTTTTCTATAATGTCGTATACACTGTAACTGGAAGAATTATTATTACGGGACCCAAGATTTCAAGATCGTATTGCGCGATCGCGTCAAAGTCTCAGGGAAGGAAAAACTAAAACTATCGAGGAAATGAGAGCAAAATACGAGACTTAATTTCTTTTGTAACAGAAAGGCGTTCACGAAGTGTCTCAGAATGAGAATCGCTTTGCTTGTCGATAATATTGGGAAGCGCGATCGCGTGTTGCGATCGCCAGAGGTTGAGATAGCGCGATCGCGTCAAAGTATCGAGGAAGGAAAAAACAAAACTTAAAGACTATTGTTCCAATATTCTAGTCCATTTATCAGTGCTTCTTCTAGCCACTTTTGAAAACGTTCTACAAGATTGTTCTCTTCATCAGCATAAGAAAATTGAAAAAGTGTATCAGTTAATGATTGAATTTCACTAATACTCCGTTCATTTTCTTCTGTATTATCTTTATGAAATGCACAAGCGGAACAGGCGAGTAGACCTCGATACTCGCGACCTACAACATGAAAAGACAGTAAAATTATGGTTGACGATCCTGCATCAATGACAAGCTGCAACCATTTATGATATGGACGCAAATTCGCAAAATATTCTAATTGTTTAGCAGTTTCTATAACTTGATAACGGTGATAGTGAGCGTGTTCGGGTTTAAAAGAAACTCGAAAAACATCAAAATCACTACTTACGTTTTGTAGAGAGAGTTTTATATACTCAATAAGATTATCTATTCGCTCAGAAGCTATTGTGTATAAGCAATCTGAGAAGTATTCAACTTCTTGACAACGATCTGCAAGAGATTGTAATTGTCCGCGTCTAAGTTTATCTGCAATTGCTGTAATTATAGTTTGTGTTTGTCTCGATTCAGATAAAATTTGTTCGGATAAACCTAAACAGCGAACAAAAGATTGTTTTTGACTTTTGGAGAATAACTGAATCAAATCTGATAAATCACCCCGATCGGCTTGTTCTGATGCAGCAATATAAACTGCGCGATCGTCTCGAGTAATCACTAAAGGAAACCATTTAGCCTGAATAAATACTAGGCTTGCTAAACACCTTGCTAATCGACCATTTCCATCTTGAAACGGATGGATTTGGGTAAAACGATGATGTAGCCAAGCAGCCTCAATTTCTGGAGGCATTTTAGCTTCTTGATGTTGATGATGCCATTCTAATAGACAGTCCATTTCCGATGCAACTTGTTCGGGAGGACAATATTCATGAATTGAACCATCCGATCTCATGGGATTATTAGGTAGTTTTTTCCAATCTCCACGAATGAGAGAAACATTAGTAATTTGTCCAGTTGCTTGATTTAAGGCTTCGGTACTTTCCTGATTTTGCGTTAAAAGCTGATGTAGCTGTTTAATATAAGATGTCGATAACGGTCTTTGTCTTCCCACAAAATCAAATAATCCTTCTACAGCCGCTTGCTGATCTTGAATCAGAGAAACAACTTGCTTGACAGGACGATCGATCGTTCCATGAGGAATTAAAGCCTCATTGATTCCTTGTTCAATTAATAAGCGAGTGATACCGCGATCGATAGTGTATAAGCGCTCTATAATTCCTGTTTCGATCGCGATTTCTCGACACAATCTTTCCATAAATATTTTAAATTCTCCTGAGTTTTGAAGGCGTTCTGCTTGTTCGTCCCAAACTGTTACTAAAGGAGGTAATTCATCACTGGCAAGTTTTTGCCAATCTGATGTTAAATTTTCTATAGGTTGCCATTTCATAAATTTTTTATAAATACCCAAAAAGTTGATTTTATTAATAATTTTAGCACTTGTCTACCACTAATATCTAAACTCTCTCCATTGAAAACACGCACCTCTATTTTACTCGATCGCTTTGCTTGTCGATAATATTGGGAGATGCGATCGCTTTTAAACGGTGCTATTCTTTCCATTGATTCAACCAACGAACTTGCCCGAGCCAATCTTCTGCTTGGGTTTCTAAGCACACTCGATCCAAGGAAGCGATTAAACTCGATAAAGTCCAGCTATTTTGAGCCGCTAAAATAATTCCTTTATGGTCTGGATGGCGTTGCGCTAAAATCAGAAAATCTCGAATATTAAAAGTAAAAATACATCTCCCCTTTTCCCTTACGGTTAATAGTTGTGTTTCGTCAGACGCATCTAAAAGCATCCAATCATTAGGAGTTCGAGTTACATCATGTCCGCGATTGACGAGCGCATTTTGTAAGGCTTTAATTGAAGCATCTGCATCAAGATGCAATAAAAATTTAGACACAATTGCTCTCAAAAACTTCTTCTATTGCGATCGCGCGATCGATTTCTTCGGTATGAAGCAAATAAAATCTCAATGCTTCTGCAACTTGAGTATTCTGGAGATTGTATTCTGTAGCAATTTGCGATGGGGAAAATTTCCAGTGATTCCGTGCGATGACGATAGTTTGTACTCTAATTCCCGTTCCTTTGAGAATGGGGGTATATTGTCCCGAACTTCCTTTTCGATAGGCAATCTGAGGAAATGCTGGATCGTCTGCGGGTTGACGAAACATTCCCACTTTTTCGGCGATCGCACCAATGATAAATTGCTCTAAGGAAATCCCTTGAGTTTCTGCATATTGTGCTGCTTCTTCATGCAGGCGATCGGGTAGTTTTAAGGGGTATGCGGTCATTCTTCAATTTCTCTTCTTAAAATTCCATTGTAACGGCAATGCGATCGCTTTTCTAGGGTCTCATGGGAAGTGCGATCGCTTTTAATTTTGATATAATCCGATGGTTTACCCTGTAATTTCAACCAAACTTTCTCCTGCTTGGAATAAAGCGATCGAGCAAATCGACAAAATCTCGATCTTTTGTCATTAAAACAGCACCTTGTTCTTTTGCTGCTCTAAAAATTTTCTCATCTTCTGCATCTCGCAAACCAACATCTCGCAGGGCGATCGCGGTTATTCCTAATTCATTTGTAATCCATGTTGCGATCGCGGGGGAAAGATGAGCATTTAACCAAATAATCATGCGACAAGAACCGGATGATCTAACTTACGTGCAGCATACAATAAAACCGCTCGCAGATCGTCTCCTTCGAGATCGGGCATTTCCTCCAAAACTTTCTCAAAACTTAGTCCTCCTGCTAATAATTCCAGCACGTCAGAGACTCTAATTCTCATTCCTCGAATACAGGGACGACCTCCACATTGTCGAGGATTTATCGTAATTCTAGATAATAATTCTGACATCTAAACTCTCTCCCCAGAAAATAACTTATGAAACTAACTCATATTAGCAAGCTAGAATTCGATCGCCTTGAAGGAATTCGCAAAATTATTGTTCATGATTATGCTCAAAGATTTGCTTCTCTCGATTTGGGTCATTCTTTAGGAATTTATGGTATGAGTTGGACGAGTGTTTCTCTCGATCCGATTATTATCGTCTCGGAAGAACAAAATATAGTTTGGTTGGGAGTCGATCGCCAAGTTGCTGCGATCGCTTTAGAAACAGGTCGTATTTTGATGTCTCTTCCTTTAAATATTAACATAGTTCAAATTCAAGCGATCGGACAAATAACTGCTGTATTGACGGAGGAAGAAATTTTTCTTTTTAATCCAGGTTGTTCTTTACGACTTCATGAAGATTTACCCGATCAAGGTATTGCTTTATTGCAGAAAGATGAAAATATAATGATTCAAATGTTGGAGGGAGAAACATTAATTATTAATCCTATGACCGGAATTATAGATA
>NZ_JAYGHV010000167.1:0-12798 GCF_034932145.1 Spirulina sp. 06S082
CATTGGATTTTAATTCGACAAAATTGGGAATAATCTTTAAGCGTCTCAATACAGGTAATATTGTTACCTCAGCAGTGCTAGAAATATTTCCGACTGTTGCAGTTACAGTAACATAACGCTGTTTATAACCACCCCGAAAAATTCCCGCTTGAGAAATTTTACCTCCTTGAGCACAACTCCAGATTGCCGAATTAATTGTGACTAGATTCCCAGCGTGATCGAAACCAGATAATGTAAAAAGTTGATATTCATCGGGTTCGGTTTCAACGCAATCTGGAGAAATTTTTAACTCAACTATTTCTGGAGATTCGGGAACTTCAATGATCTCGTAAAATGGAGGAATATAAATTTTAGCTGAAGCAGTAATATTGTTAACTCTTGCTGTAACGTAAAATTCCCCCTGTTGATACTCATCTGTCATTAAATTTCCTTGTTCGTCAATCTGTCCCGCAGTGGTTTCCCAACACACTTTCTTGACTGTCATTAAATTTCCTCGTTGATCTCTACCAACAACTGTAAATTTTTGACCTGTACTTGGCTGTATCTCAATGGGAGAATTAGATGAAGAAGGCGTAATTTCTAAAGTTGATAATTGTGGAGGTTCAATGACTTCTATTTGAACAGAGGTTTGAATATTATCTGCGATCGCAGTAAGTGTAACGACTTCAGGTTTTCTACTGGCTTGATATTTACCTTTTTTAATTTTTCCACTGCTGGCTTTCCATTTAACTGTACCGGGATCGATCTTTTTTCCATATTGATCTATTCCTCGAACTCGAAGTTTAATTTTTTGACTATATTTAAGTTGTTTACATGGAAGTAAAATTTTTAATGATGATAGTTTGGGAGGAACAACAATCTCAATTTTAGTTGTCGCTTGTATTGATTTTATTTTTTTGGAAGTCGCAGTAACATAAACTATTTCATTCTCGTTTCCTGCAATAAATTGATTGTTCTCTATGGAGCCACTGGTTGCATACCAATTAAGTTCACCTGTTGCGATTGCATTTCCATATTGATCTATTCCTTCTGCATACAACGGAATTTTTTGTCCAGATTTTAACTTATTGGAGGAAAGTTTAATTGATAGATATGACAGTCGAGGAGGTTCAACAACTGAAATATAGGTAGTGTCTTTAAAGTTATCTAAACTAGCAGTAATTCTGACATATTCTCGATCTCGACTTGCTGTAAACACTCCGTTTTGATTAATCGTTCCATTAGTCGCACTCCAGCAAATGTTATGAATTTCTATTTCACAATTATTTTGATCGATACCTTTCACTTGAAAGGTATAACTCTGCTCAAATTCAATCGTTTGGGGATGTTGAGAGATACAAAGTTTTTTCAAAATAGAATGGGAACATCCTTGGGGAATACATAATAGTTTTTTCTGCTTAATATACCAGATTTCAATCCAGTTTCGACCTGCAATGGCTAATATTGAATCATTTTTACTCAAACTAAAAATGCCTGAAAAGTTTCGATTTTCCCAAAAGTTCTGAAGGTTATTTTTATTTTTCAAACCCCAAACTTCTAAACCAGATTCATCACAAGCACTTAAAAAGTGGTGGCGATCAAGCCAAACTAAATCATTGATGGAATAATTTTCTTTTTCAACTCGATCTAATTCAAGAGATGTAAGCCAGTCATCTTTTTTGGGTTTTTGAAAAAGATCGTCCAAAAAATTTACGAACCTAGAAAATAAATTCTTTTTCTTTGCTTTTGACTTATTTCGATTTTTTCTCTCGCTATATTTCCAGATATTAATCTCTCCATTTTTGCCTCCACTAATGAGTATTTTTTGTGCAAAACAAATAGCAATGGCTTGTACACAATCAGAATGATGATTTAAAGTATCCAGACAAGTTCCAGATTCTAAATCCCAAATTTTAATAGTTTTATCTTCACTTCCACTTACAACAAAATTACTATCTTCACTGATTGCTAAACTCCAAATTTCACCAGAATGTCCTGTTAATGTTTTGATAAGATTTCCTGTTTGTAAATCCCAAACTTTAATAGTTTGATCTAAACTTGCACTAATTAGCTTTTTGCCATTAAGACTTATCTTAACCTTAGTAACTCCATTAGTATGGCCTTCCAAATTATAGAGGAGCTTATAAGAGCTTAAATCCCAAATTTTGATGGTTTGGTCTGCACTAGCACTGACAAAAAAATCACGATCGGGACTAATAGCAATTGATAAAATCCAATGATTATGTTTTGTAAAAGATTTAATAATACGCCCTGTTTGTATGTCCCAAATCCAAATTTTTTTCCAACTTCCCCCAACAACAATCTGATTATCTGGACTAAGGGCAGCAGATGTAACAATATCTGTTATTTGTATATTTTGAACCCATTGATCGATCGCACGATCGTTTTGACGTAATACCCAATGCAATTGACTGAGATTATTCGTGTTGCTTCTGTTTGGGAGTGACATTGTTCGTTTGATATACAATACTCAGTACGCAGATTGATTAATTTGATTTTTCCTATAAAAGAGATTCTACTACTTCTTCTGCCTCAATTCCAGTGATTTCACTAAGCTAGATGATCGCTTAAAGTCCTTAGCATCGATCGCTTCTCCGGTTGTGCTTCTTTAAAATCAATCATCTTCAAATTTGCAACTGTCGCTGCGATCGCTGTAACTGAGTCCGTTGTTTTTGTTTGCCTTGTGAAGCCCCATAACCCTCTCGTTCCGAATCGCGATCGCACGGGATCGATTCGCCGTCAATCTCCGGACTGGTTTCCAAGAATTGTACCTCGTTCTCCCCAATTTGTGCCAACTCCCGACCGATGGTTTGAAAATGCTCCACATCCCGCACCTGCAAGCGAGATGCCCAAATTTTCAGATTTTCTCCCTCCCATTTAACGCCGAGAATGGGAGAACTCAGAGCCTCTTTGCGATCCACCGAGATTTGCCGTCCCTCGTCCAAACGATGAATTTCATAGCGATCGTTTTCCAGTTCGTCTTTCTCGTAATGATCGAGCAATCGCTGCAAAATGGGAGCTATCTCCCGAACCCATTGCTCTTGCTGCTCTTGAAGGAGTTCTTCTGGACCGGGAGGTGAAGGGGTTGGATTGGACATTTCCGATAGATGCGTTGAGGGTTGAAAGGTGGTAAAATTGCTCTGGATTTCGCAATCGACTCCTCGATGCTTTTGCAATCCCGGTAAGGTGTAGGCTCGTCCCAATTGCGTGCCGCTAAAAGCCACGTTCTCGCGACAATAACTGATTCCCGTAGCCACACCCTCGCGAGTCAAGCGTACTCGAACCGCGATCGCCTGCTGCTGTAGCCTTTGGATGAGTTCGGGAAGCGCGATCGGCTCTCGAGTTGCCTCATCGATGGCGTTTTGCAACTGTACCTTAACGGGAAGTTCGGGGAGTCCGAAGCGATCGCCTTCTTGTCGTTCTCGTCGATAGCGTCGTTCTTGTCCCACTGACGGGGGTTTTCGCTCGATCGCCTTGGACTCTCGCACCGGACGCAAGCCAAACTCTACTCTCAATTCTCGCAAAACTTGCTGCGAACGCAGTCCGAGCCAAGAAGAATCAACCGCTTTGGTCTGGTTGAGGGGGATGCGGTTGGCAATGGCATGAAAGTGAGGTCGAGGCTTGCCCTCTGGAGTAATCGCATCGGTATGTTCGGCGAGAACCCACTGACAGCAATCCATTCCCAAGCCTTGGAAGTATTGGCGAGCAAAGGCAATTCCCGCTTGGTCACTCATGCGATCGTCGGGATGGGGGCTGAGATCGACGTGCATCACCGGTTTCTGGATGCGCTGGCTCTGGCTGGCAATGAGATCGAACTGGCTTGCCCATTGTATCGGGGTTTGACCCGCCAATTGATGCTTGCCCACCATTCTCGCCCCCGGTTTGCCAAAAACGTAATCGAGACAGCCTTGAAAATTATTGCCGAAGATGATGCGAGCGTGCATGGTTGCAATACTTTGATTTTCCTGTATCAAGCCCTATTCTGTCCCTGCCAAACTCAGCATGACCACCTCCACCCGTTCGAGAATGTGCGCGAAGGCGTTTTGCTGCCATTCGAGCCATTGGCGATCGCCCATTTGCTCGAGTTTCTCGTCAGTTCTTTCGAGCATGGTTTGGATTTCCCCGTGAATTTGACCTAACAAAGCGTAGGCATTGCGATCGCTTTTCAATGGCGGTAATTGCCGTCTTAAAGCACTAGAGCGAACGAACTCGCTAATGTTCGTCCCTGCGGTATTGGCTTTCGCCGCGATCGCTTCGTATTCGGTATCATTGACGCGGATTTCCAAACGGCGTTCTCTGCGGGTCACGATGCCAATGAGAAGGGATTGTAATCGAGACGGGGACAGCTTTCGCCAAAGGTCAAAGACGAGCCGAAATTGGCCAGATTGGTCAATTGTTCTGCATTCTCGACTCGTTTGGCAGTCACTTCAACCGATGCGATCGCCGGTCGGTTGGCGGCAAATTTCTTCTCTAACATGAGAGTTCTATCCGCACCATAGTAACTCGGCGTGCTGGGTTCGATTTTGTGTTTGGGGTAGCAGCCTCGGGAGAAAAGGGCGACTCTGTAGCTGACGTGAGGATTCAACCGCGAGGGAACGCTGGTTCTTAGCAGGACTCCTTGGGGTTGGTAATCTTGCTCATTGCCCCAAACGTAGAGCAGTTGGGCATTTTGCACGCATCCTGAAGCATCTGCTCCAATAATGGCATTGGCTCGATTGGTACAGAATTTCCAACTCACTTCATAGATGGGGAGTGGGGGATCGGGAGTTTTGACGCTTCCCGTCGGTGCGGCAGGGGAGCGATCGCATCCGGCAATTGCCAAACCCCATCCAACCATGAGGGTACAGAAAATAAATTTAGCATTCAATAAGCTCATAGGGCATCATGTCTTGGCTCTATGGCGACAGTAGCGAATTGAAAACCGTTTCTCCTTCCTACAACAAGGCGATTTTGTTGTTTCGATCTGCCTACTTTTGGGTGGTCTGAGAGTTGAGGCATTTGGCGACATCCAATGCGCGATCGAAGGGACAACATTCAACCGATAACCGACACGAACTGCGATCGCAGTGTCCGCAAGAGGATTTTTGGCAAATTCTGGGAAATTGGCTTTTTAAGAGTGCTAATTTGTCCGGACAAACTCACAACTTGCTACTCCAGTTGAAGGGATTATTTCGAGTTATTTTTTCGCCTTTGTTCGAGGAATTCCAAGTAAATTTGAGTAAGATTGAGTAATAATTTTAGAGTTCGATCGCCTCGATCGAGCTTCAAAATCGGAGTAATCTTGACTCAAGATTACTTAGAATTACTCAGAATTACTCAAACTGAATTATGGATCGAAAGCCCCAACAATACCTGCGCCTGCGTCCGAGATCCGAGAGCGCCCTCGGGCAGATTCTTGCCTATTTAGAAACGCATCCGGGAGACAGACAGGAGTTAGCTTCGCAAACATTGCAGGCACGATTTTTACCGTTTGTCTTGGATAAAACCGATCCTCACTCCCGTGGAATTGCCCGTCAATGCTTAGAAGAATGCCTTGCCTATGCCAGAGCGATCGCTTCGGAGTGGGAGTTAGAAATATCAGACATGAGTACAATGCGATCTCCCCAACCTTCCCCCAATTCTCCTACCGATAACGAGGAAAACAGCGAGGATGAAGAAGCTGCAAAAGAATTCAGCAAAACCAAGGATTTATTGGGGTTGTAGATCCCATCGGATGACTCGCCGGTGGGGAAGTATCCGACAGAAAACCCCTCGACAGGGGAGGAATGGGGAAAGGTTTGCTTGTTAGCCTCACCTTGTAGGTACAAAATCGAGTTATGTCACAGCGATCGCAAAAATTGCTCGTCTGTTACGATCCGGGGACGAGTTTGAGCAAAATTCTCTATCGGATGGGTTCGGAACCCGTGCGATATTTAACCATGCAGCCGGAAACCGTTGCCCTACCTGCTGCTTCGGTTTCTATCCTTCCCTCTTCCTTGGGTTCTGGCAAACCGGAGGATAATGCTTGGGTGCGCTTGAATTCGGAGGGAGAGTGTTTTGCTGTGGGGAGGATGGCAAGAGATTATCGCGCTAGTGTGAGCTTAAAGCGTCTCAAATACGAGTCCCTGATTCCTAAAATCTTAGCAGCATTGGGCGCGATCTCAGTGAAAGAAAATGCCAGCAAGCGATTGACTTTGGATTTAGCTCTTTTAATTCCCTTTGGGGAATATTCCAACCGAGACTCCCTCGAAGTCGAGTTGCGGCAAGCCTTAGAGGGATTTTACTTTAGAGAGCGTTCTTTTAACATCCGATTGAAACGCTATGAATGCGTGGCAGAAGCGGGAGGCGTTGTCTTTTCTACCATTCGCCGCGACGGACTGGAGCGCTTTCAAAATCAAACCCTCGCTTATCTGATGTTCGGCTATCGCAATACCAGTTTGCTGCTCTTTCGCAACGGCACCCTCTGTCGCAATGAAAGCAGCACGACTCAACTCGGCTTTTACGACTTCATCGATAAGGTTGCGGCAAAGGTCTCTGGATTGAGCCGGGATGAGATACAGGGGGCGATCGCGACTCTGCGAGAAGGTTATCACAATCGAGAGCAAGCGCGGCGAGACTATCGACAGGCGACTCGTATTGTCGTGGAAGATTTGGTCAAGTCCACCGACCCGAGCAAAGCCGATCGCGAGAAACGGGATTTAGAAGAGGCGATCGCGACGGCAACGGCAGAATACTGGCAAATCTTAACCCATTGGTTGCACGAGCGACTCCCTCCCTTGCGACAACTGGACGGGGCGATCTGTTGCGGTGGTGCATCGGAGCTATTGCAGGAGCGGATTTTCAGCTATTTTGAGGGAAAAATCGCACACTGGCAAACGGACTGGGAGGAGAAGCAGTTATTAACGGCTTTGCAGTTGGACGAGTACCAGAAAGCGGAGTTTGAGAAGCAAAACTTGGCTTTGCGATTTGCCGATGTTTGGGGATTGTTTGCCCATTTTTCCGGCTATGAGGTGGAGTCTGGCGATCGCGTGGCTTGAGGTGACAGTTTTGATTTTTCCCCTTTATCGTAGTTATTTGTAGTTCTGTATCGATCGGTTATCTTTGCAATGTTTTCTTCCGCTTTATCTCAACATTTAACCCCTCTCAATATTCTGGTTGTCGAAGACGATCCGGTGATGCAGCTTGGCATTCAGCAGGTTTTGCGAGATTATTCCTGTCTGTCTTTGCTGGGAATGGCGAAAGATGGGGCAACGGGGGTAAAAATGGCGCTAGAGTTGAAACCGGATGTCGTGTTGATGGATATTGGATTGCCCAAACTGGACGGGATTGAAGCCACTCGACGCATTAAAGCCAAGTCGCCCGAGGTGGGGGTTGTCCTGTTAACTTGCCATCAAAAGCAGGCGCAAGTCAGAGCGGCTTTGGGTAGCGGTGCGGAGGCTTATTGTATCAAGGGAGCCAAGGTCGAACAGTTGTTATCGGCGATCGCGGCTGCGCGGGATGGGGCGCTCTATCTCGATCCCAAGGTGGCAGGGATGGTGGTGGAAGAGATTCCCCAGTCGATGGAATATCTCAAAAATGTCAAGCTCTCGGAGCGAGAATTGCAGGTGTTAAAGTTGTTGGTGGAAGGGAAGCGGAATGCAGAAATTGCGGCGGATCTGTATCTCAGCCCTCATACGGTTAAAACCCACGTTCGCAATATTATGGATAAGTTGGTGGCCAGCGATCGCGTGGGGGTGGCGGTGACGGCACTAAGAGCGGGTTTGGTCAATTGAATCAGTCACCTCGATTAACTGGTGACTGGTGACACTTCGGCAAGCTCAGTGCATCGCTGATAACTGGTAGATGGGTGGGCGGGTTTGAAAAAAAGTGTTGAGTTAATGCCCTCTAAGAGGGCATTATACATCAACTTTTGAGTTTGGGATTATTTGGCTACAGCAAACTCGTCAGCATCATCATCGTTGTGTCGCTTGCCATTGGCGGCTTCTTGAGCATCGCGCAGATAGCGGAAGCGCAGGTCGATAACGGCTTGTTCGTCTGCAAGCCAATAAACGTTATTGAGAATCTCTTCGAGCATTTCCTCGCTGTCATAATCGGCGTAGGCTTTCTCGAAGTAAGCGTTGAATTTCTCCCAGTCGAGACTTTTGTCTTTTGCAGACAACTCTCGTTGCTTGGCGCGTCCGGTCAATTCGCGAGCCACACCTAAGAAGCATTCTTTGCGTTTGGCTTCGCAGTCGGCTGCAAATTGCTTTTGCATGGGCGTTTGGCGCTTGGTTTGAGTTTGACGCTTGTTCATGGAGTTAGTCTCCTTCTCAATTGTTTTCACTCCTGAAGAAGCGAAAGCGTCCTTATTGGCTCAATGCCTTGTTAGTCGTTAAGTTGAGTGTTTCTAACACTCCGTTTGAGCATGCGATCGCGCAATTTTTGAGATGTTTGGCAATGCCGTGCGATCGCTTTCGGGTCGTCCGAGAGTCTACTATACTCAACAAGCGATCGATTCCGATTATCGAGGTTTCAAATTGCGAGAACGTTTCGAGGCGAGGCTAAAATAAAATAAGTGATTCTCTCCCCTGCCATGAATGAAGAACGCATACAGGCATATCTCGCCTTGATTCAAGCCTTGTTGTCCTGTCCCAGTGGGGAGGAAGGGCAAGTCCTCCAAGACCATCAGGCGTTAATTGATGAGGGGTTTCTGTTGGTGTGTCAGCAGGTGGCGCAACAGTTGCAAGGGAAAGGACGGGACGATGAGGCAGGGTTTTTGCTGAATCTGGCGCAACAGTTGGCAGAATATCTCCAGAGTACAACCCAATAGGAAAGGGAAGCTAAGGCAACACCAGAAGAATATTTGCATTTTTTAAGAGAGGTACTGCAAGCGACTTTAGAAAGTGAAGGGGATCCGGTTATGGTTTATTCTCTACTGCAAGAGAATTTAGATAAATTGGATTTGAACTTGGCTCAGATATTGCAAGCATGGGCGAGTCATATTTTCAGCGAAATAGAAGAAAATCAAGTCTCTGATATTGCCGCCATTATTTTTAATTTTGCCAATCAAATCGTACAATTTCCATTAGGCAGTCGTGCTAGTAATCTTGAAATAGCCATCGCTGCCTACCAAACTGCTTTGGAAGTCCACACCTGTACTGCTTTTCCTGAACAATGGGCAGGCATCCAAAATAATCTAGGGAATGCCTACAGAAACCGTATCAGAGGAAAGCGGGGGGAGAATTTAGAAGTTGCGATCGCCCACTATGAAGCCACTTTAGAAATTTACACCCGTACTGCTTTTCCCGAACAATGGGCAATGATACAAAATAATCTGGGGACTGCTTACTGGGAGCGCATCCAAGGAGAGCGGGGAGAGAATTTAGAAGGTGCGATCGCCCACTATGAAGCCACTTTAGAAGTTTACACCCGTGCCGCTTTTCCCGAACAATGGGCAATGACACAAAATAATCTAGGTTCTGCCTACTTATGTCGAATCCAAAAGGAGAGAGGAGAGAACCTAGAAAAAGCGATTTTTGCTTATGAAAGCGCTTTAGGTATCTATACCCGTGCTGCTTTTCCGGAACAATGGGCAAGGACGCAAAGTAATCTGGGGAATGCTTACTCAGACCGCATCCGAGGAGAAAGAGAGGAAAACTTAGAACGAGCGATCGCTGCCTACGAAGCTGCCTCAAAAATCCTTACCCGTGCTGCTTTTCCCCAAGATTGGGCAACTACCCAGAATAATCTGGGGAATGCCTACCGCGAACGCATTCAAGGAGAAAGAGGAAAGAACTTAGAACGAGCGATCGCTGCCTACGAAGCTGCTTTACAAGTCCGTACTTGTATTGCTTTTCCCGAACAATGGGCAACCACCCAAAATAATCTAGGGAATGCTTACTTATACCGCATTCAAGGGGAAAGAGGAGAGAACTTAGAACGAGCGATCGCTGCCTACCAAACTACTTTAGAGGTTTACACCCGTGCCGCTTTTCCCGAACAATGGGCAGGCATCCAAAATAATCTAGGGAATGCTTACTTATACCGCATTCAAGGGGAAAGAGGAGAAAACTTAGAACAGGCGATATCTGCCTACCAAGCGGCTTTAGAAGTCCGTACCTCCGAAACCTTGCCCCTCGATTGCCTCCAAACCGGACGCAACCTTGGTAACTTGGGATTTGAGCAAGAAAACTGGAAAATCGCCATCAAAGGCTACAACAACGCCATCCTTGCCATCGAACAAAGCCGCTACTGGGCAACATCCGAAGCCACCAAACGGGAACTCATCGCAAACTCCCTCGACATCTACCAAAAAATGGTGCAAGCCTGCATCAACCAACAAGATTACGCCCAAGCCCTCCTTACCGTCGAACGCAGCAAATCCCGCACCCTCATTGAACTCCTAGATAGCGCCGAACTCTACCCCAAAAACGCTACCGACGCACAAAAACAACGCATCAGCGACCTGCGCCGTCAAATCGCCATCTACCAACAACAACTCGCCTACCCCTCCAGCGACACCCTCACCCCTGCCAGCGAGAAGCATCCCAACCAACCCTCCCCCCAAACCCTCATCCGCCAACAACTCCAAGCCGCCAACCAAGAATTCCAAGACCTCCTCGCCGAAATTGGCGACCCTGACTTCACCCTCACCCAACAAGTTTCTCCCCAACTCCCCAACTTCGATCGCCTCCTCGACTCCAAAACCGCCCTCATTGAGTGGTATCTCCCCCCCAACCCAGATTCTGGCTTCTATGTCTTCCTCATCACTCCCACCCCAGACAACCATTTCCCCATTCGCGTCCTCACCTTCAACGCCACAGACCGCCAAACCCTCGACCAAACCATCCAAAACTACCGCCACGACAACAGCCAACCCTGGGAAGAACAACTCCAACAACACCTCGAAACCCTCAGCCAAGCCCTCCACCTCTCCCACTTACTCTCATGGCTTTCTGACTACCAACGTCTCATTCTCATCCCTCACCGCGAACTCCATCTCATTCCCCTCCACGCCCTTCCTCTCGCTGAAGGAGAAAACCTCCGCCTCCAAGACCTCATCCCCCTACAATATGCCCCCAGTTGCCAAGTTTTCAATAACCTCCGTCAACGCCCTCCCTTAAACGGAGAAACCACCCCCTTCTTCGCCCTGCAAAACCCTACCGAAAACCTCTCCTACGCTGACTTAGAAGTAGAGATACTGCGCCGTAATTTCCATCCCCAACAGGTTCTCAAACACACCGAAGCCACCAAAGCCAACCTCAACCAAAGGGAAAACCGAGATTTCTTGCGCCAAGCGACCTATCTCCATTTGTCTTGTCACGGTGAATTCGATGAAGACTCCCCCCTTGACTCCTATCTCCGTCTCGCTAATGAGGAAAAACTCACCTTTCAAGATATCTTCACCAGTCTGGACATTCCCAACAGTCGTCTTTTAGTCCTTTCCGCCTGCAAAACGGGGTTAGTCAAAACCTCCTCCACCGATGACTATGTGGGTTTAGCCAGTGCCTTTTTCTATGCAGGGACGCGGACAGTGGTAGCCAGTCTGTGGGAAGCCGATGAGTTTGCAACGACCTTATTAATGATTCGCTTATATCAGGAACTTCCTTATTTTCCTTCCATTCCAACCGCCTTACAAGCTGCCCAACGTTGGTTGCAAAATGTCTCCTGTGAAGCCGTTTTAGGGTGGTTGCAGAATGATTTGCAGTTGAGTGAAGACGCTCTAGACGACTGCGAACTTCGGCTAGACTTGTATGATAAAAATCCCCCTTTTGCCAATCCGGTTTATTGGGCAGCCTTTACAGCCATTGGCTTGTAGGCAAAGTTTTATAATTGAGTGTAAAATTTCTCTATCTCTCGCAGTGAGGATCGATCGATGACCGAAGCTGAACGAATTATCCATCAATTCATCCGCATTTTGAACCAAGAAAGCCAAAATCCAGACAGCGCGATCGTTCCTGAAGATGCTTGGCAACAGCTAGAAACCCTAAAAAGCAAGTTGGCTCAAACCGATGACAAGCCCAAAAAACTAACTTTAATGCTGACTAAATGGTGTAAAGAAAACCAATACACTCGGATTTTAAGCGCATTAAGACCCGTAAAAAGCGATCCCTTAGCTGATAACGAAGCCCCGCCGCCTCCAGATGTAACCGAACAACCTATTACTAATTCTTCTTTGCGATCGGCGATCGAAGATGCCCAAAACAAACGAAAGAATCGCAAAGAAAAGAAATGACAACAACTTTAGAAACGATTTATGCTCCAAATGTTCGCCTGTTTACTTATTATTTACAAGAAATCAAGTTAACTGATTTTACAAGCGAAGAAATTGGAATTACACAAATTCAAAACTTTTATCAAACTCTTTTAGATGAATATGGCGTATCAGATCGAAATGAGAATCAATTCAAATTAAAATTACGGACTGATTTTGAGGAAATTTTAAATTTAAATATCCCCAATTTTGATTTAATTAAAAATACGAAATCAAGAGGCATTCAAAGAATAAATCTAAAGAAAAACTCGATTCTTTATAAAGGATTTATTTATCCTCAATTTCTCAACGATACTTATAGTTTTTCAATAACGTTATTTTATCCTCAAAATATGGGTACAGATGGTGTTAATATTAATGATTTATCTAAACTCAAACCACCCGATCTATTTTTTCTGGATTGGAAGAAAGAAAAGAAATCAATACTCGAAAAAGCATTCTGGGGAAGCACTATTTTCCTCAGTGGATTTATTGCTAGAACCCCTAAAACCCCTGAAGAAGGGAAATCTTATGCAGATGATTGTTTACAAAAATTTCTCAACGTTGACACCCTTGAAAATGCACCT
>NZ_JAYGHV010000168.1:0-12545 GCF_034932145.1 Spirulina sp. 06S082
CGCGATCGGGGGATAATGGTTGGCGTTTGTCCATTGAAGATCGCATCACTTTAGTACAAGAACAAGATAATATTCATTTATTGCAGGTGATTCCCTTTTTAGATATGGGGATGGTCTGGAATAATCCTAGCAACCCAGACCAAATCGCTAACGAGCATTTTTTGGCGGGTGCAGGGGTAGGATTGCTTTATTCTCCCGTGGAAAATTTAAACTTGCGCCTCGATTTAACTTTGCCTTTAGTGAATATCCGCGATCGCTCTGTTAATGCTCAAGATGATGGGATTTATTTTAGTCTCGCTTATAGTTTTTAAGAAAATACCTCCTTTCTGTTGGGTTCTATAATATTTACTAAGAGTTCTTGATGCAATTGGGCGCGATCGCGGAAAGATTCAATTTGTGCTGAATTCAAAGGCGTTCCATTAGCATAATAGTCCAACCAAGCACGACAAATAATATTGGGGTCATCGGGAATATTGGCTAATTCCCAACCCGGTATATTAATCTCTTCCATCAGTTGGCTAACTTTAGGATCGTAACTGAGGGCAAAACAGCGACATTGCTCAGAAGCGGCCATAATTAAACCGTGCAAGCGCATGGCGATCGCCATTTCTACCCCTTGAAATAATCCCTTTAATTCCCTCGGGTCTTCTAGGGTAATGATACGAGACACACCGGGTAGTCGAGTCGCAAAAGCCTGAGCCATTTCTAAATCTTGGACGGGTTGAAAAGGGACGAGTAAAATTGTTGTTTCTGTAGCTTTTTGGAAGGAACTCAGGGCATGAGCAAGGCAATCGAGACGATGTACGGTAAGTTGGGGATGAGGGCGCAAAATCACGGCGACTCTAGGGGCGTGTAGATTTCCCAAACCTGAATAAGATTTGGCTTTTAATGCCCAAACTGGATCTGGAGATAATAGATTTTTAATTTGCCAGTCAGCCAATAATTGTGCTGAAGCGCGATCGCGGACGCTAACGGCATTGCAGTGAGAGAGGACTTGTCGGGTCAGCCACCGCGTTATGGGACGTTTTAGGGGTCCGATGCCCTGCGCCCAAGCAATGGTCTTTAAGCCGCGTTTCTGCGCCATTGCCATTAAGCCCCCATAGTAAAAAGGACTGGCAAAACTGGTGACATCTTGCATTAAACTTCCCCCACCCCAAATGAAATAATCGGATTTCTTCAAGGCTTCAAGAATGCGAAAGCCAGAAGCGCGATCGCAGCTTTCGATGCCGTAGCGCTGATAGGTTTGTTGAGGATCCCCAGAAAGGGCGATCGGGGTGATAGACTCGGGGAGCATTTGCAGCAGGGTTGCGAGGAGGGCTTCATCACCGCCATTGCCTTTGCCATAATAACCGCACAATATTGCCCGAGTTGTTCCCATTAGTAAAAGATTGAGTCAAAAGTAAAAAATCAACTTAACATTTTTTGCGCCAGCAATGAAGGCGATCGCGCCGGATATTTCCCAGCAAAAACCCCCAAACCTTTCTCAAGTTTGAGGGAGATGAGAAGCAAGTCAACAAAATAGCCTACATTTCTCGCACTGTGGGTTTGCCGTCTTTAATTTCTCCCACTAAAACCAGATCGACACAGTTAACAAATAAACCGTTTTCCAAAACCCCAGGAATATTATTGATTTTTTGTTCCCAACCCACGGGATCGTCGATGGACTCGAACTTAACATCTATGACTAAATTACCTTGATCCGTCACCACTGGACCTGCTTTTTTCACTCCCATCCGTAACTCGGGTTTGCCCCCCAATCCTGCCAAAGCCCGCATAACTGGGGCGATCGCCATGGGAATCACCTCTACGGGTAACAAGAAAGTTGACCCGAGTTTATCCACTAACTTCCCGCTATCCACCACAATAATAAACGTCTCTGCGAGATAATCGACGACTTTTTCTCGCGTATGTGCCGCCCCTCCCCCTTTAATCAGGTTTTTCTTGGGGTCTACTTCATCGGCCCCATCAATGGCAATATCAATGCGATCGCAAGCGTCCAACGTTGTTAAAGGAATGCCATACTTTTTGGCCAGAACTTCAGCCTGAAAAGAAGTGGGAATGCCGACAATATCTTTTATTTCTCCAGATTTAAGGCGATCGCCGATAAATTGAATAGCATAAGCTGTTGTCGAACCCGTCCCCAATCCCACTACTTGCCCAGAAACAACTCGATCTGCTGCCGCTTTCCCGACTTGCTGTTTCATAAGGTTAATTGGCTCTGCGGTCATGATTTCTTGCTCCTACGGTTTGTAATAATTTTGTCTGCACGACAAAGGAATCATCGTCGGTGACAGACTCGATGATCCTCAATTGCTATAGAACTTTTGTATTAAGAATTGGTTGTTTGAGCGGCAAGCATTTCCTTGAGCTTTGATAACTCCGTTGCCCAGCGAGGATCTGGCTGAATTGAATCGCTTTTGCCTCCTTGTGGGTTAGTCCGTTTTGATTGTTTGGACTTCCCACCACCGGAAGAACTACGCTTACTCGCAGACGGTGTAGGTGTTTTGACTTCTTGAGAACCTTCCTCAGAAGTTTCCCCTTCCGATTCTTTCTCAGACTTTTTCGCCCGAGGTAGTGCTTTCTCTATTTTTAGGGGACTTTCCATAAATGTCTGACCGTTGTATTTTTCGATCAAGGCATCGGCTGCTTCATCCGTCGATACTGTAACAAAGGCAAATCCCCGACATTTCCCCGTTTTACGATCCTTGATCACTTTGGTCGATATCGTTCCTTCAATACCCTCAAAAATGTCGTGTAAGGCTTGACGGTCTACGGGTTCCTTGGGCAAATTCCCAACATAAAGGCGAATAGACATAAAAATTCTCTCCAAATTTGAGCTAATCCAAAAAAAAGTCGGGGTGTTGGCGATCTCATTTCACGTTTCACGCAAACTAAATCTGTATTGTATACAACATGAAGACAAAACTCTATCTATTTAAGTTTGTACGTTCATTTCTCGGTGCTAGGACAAACCTATAATTTCACCCCAAATCTAATTATTACAGAATGTTCACACAATGCGTCATCAATTTAACAGATTGACAATTCCTTCTCAATTATCAATGCAACAACACTCAAAAAATAGCACAAGTTAAGACATCTTCCCTCTCCCCACTTTTTTTGTTCGCTTCGAGCAATCCCATTTCTCGGGTCTTGGTATAACGTTGGCAGCGATTTTGTCAAGATATGAATACAATCTTTACAGAATGTATAAAGCAATACTTGGCATTTTTGTCAAATCAATGTTATATTTCGTTACATAGCAGCAACGCATTTCATCATCCCCGCTCTAGATGGCATTGGGATTTTTAACGCGATCGCTGCTCGAGTCGTCAAGTTCGTCGTTTGGAGTATCCAACCATGTCACAACCCATTGAATTATCCTTAGAACAAAGGTTCAACATTCGGTCTTTTGAGATGCAGGTTCAAAAGATGAGTCACGAACAGGCACAAGAATTTTTAGTCAAACTCTACGAGCAAATGCTGGCGAAGGAGAATATGTATAAGGAGTTCATCAAGCACGAGTGGGGAATTGGTGCGCCCATGAATCCCGCTCAATAGTGGCAGGCGATCGCCAATAGGGGAAATCAAACTGGAGCGCCTCTTTCTCGGGTTGAGTTTCTAGAAGGGGAACATGACGGGGGATTGTGGGAGGGCTTCTTTACTTTGTTCTGGGCAAGGCAAGGCGATCGTACATTTTTATTAAAAAATATGCAAAAAGGCTATATTTCTCAACTATAGTTTGAGTAGGGTTTAGTTCGTGAACCCTATTTCAATCTATCGACCTATTATTCTTCTCACTATGTTTCAGCATTGTTTAATTTGTACGGACTTCTCCGATGGTTTGCATCGCTTAATTGGATTCGTACCCAGTCTTGCCGCAGGAGGACTCAAACGGATTGTTTTCTGTCATAGCGTCCCAGTTCGAGAAGAAGGATCGATCCCCAAGATTGACAAGGACAAAATTAAAGAAGCGGAAGCACAGCTTGCTCCTTGTTTAATTGGTTTACCTCCAGATGTGGAAGTTAAAATCGAAGTTCCGGTAGGGCGACCGATGGATACGATTCCCAAGTTAGTGGAGGAGTATGGGATCGATGTAGTTTTCACTGGGATGTCTACTAAAAATACCTTGCAAGAGACTCTTTTTGGCAGTACAACCCAAGAAATGGCCAAGGTGACAGAAATTCCTTTAATGATTCTCCGTCCTCAGTTAATTTCTACTTATACTCGCGAAGAACTGGCATTGCGCTGCCAGCATTTATGGCGCTATCTACTTATTCCCTACAATGATGGTAAGACAGCAAAATATTTAATTGAGGAAGTGAAAAAATATGTCAGCAAAAATCTGCCCACTGCTCCTCAAAAGTGTATGCTCCTGTGGGTAACAAGTGAAGGCGTTCGCAGAAGCGTTCCCGAAAATTATCAAATTGAGGAAGCGCAAAACAAGCTGGAAGAAGTGAAAGCCGATTTAGAAACTGTGGGTTTAGAGGTTAATACTGAAGTTCGTACTGGCAATCCTCTACACGAACTTTTAGATGCTGCCTTGACTTTTGATATTAGCGCGATCGCCACCTCCCATCTTTCCCGCAGCGCCCTCCTAGAATTCACTGCTCCCAGTTTTGCCAATGAAATCCTGCGTCATAGCTGGTTTCCCATCCTCTTTTTCTCCCCGAAAAAGTAATTCCAACTATTAACACCTCGGCAAACTCAGTGCATAGCTATCAACTATCAACTATCAACTACTAGACGGGTATTGGGTTTGCGCGGCTTCTAACTTCATTAAAATCTTGGGTTTTAACTTCTCAAATTCTTGTTTGAGTAAATTTTTACTCATGGTGGACTGACCGGCATCGCGCAATCCCTTACTGGTATCAGCCCAATGTAATAGGCGCTTGCACTGTTCGGGATCGATGGTAGAATTCATCACGTGCTGACACTTAGACACATTTTCCAAGGCAAAAAAGAGCATCCGATATTCCCCTGATTCTCCTAGTAAGCGCGTCGTGTTTTGACCCATAGAAGTTTTCATGTCTAGATAGCAGGGCAGCCAACGTGGACCATGCTGGGGACTGTAAAGTACAGTGATCCATAACAGCATGGGATGAGGAATCGTAGAAAAGAGAAATTGATTGTAGCGGGTACTCAAACGACGATTAAAAATATCTTGCTGTTCGATCATAATCCAGAGAGTTGAAAGCACTCCTTTGGGGGTGCGAATGAAGCGAGGAAAAACAATTTTTTGCTGAGGCATTGTTTGCGGCCAAGTCATTTGCAGGCATAAGTCTTCGAGGGATGATTCTGTGGGGGTGGGCTGGCGATCGCCCTTGGTGTCTTTTTCAATTTTAGCCGGATGGCGATCGCGATCGTAGCGTTCGGCGAGGGGGGAGATGACCTTGAGAATTTCCCCCATATTCTCTGGGCGATCGTCGGGCTTTTTCGCCAGACATTGCATAATCAGGCTATTAAGTTCGGGAGGAATATTAAGTTCGGGTTTGAGAGGTAGAGGTTTAAAATCGTGGTGCGCCTTATACCAACCCCCAAAAGAGTTATTTTCCGGCAATAGGGGCATTTCATTGGCCAGCATCTCGTACATCATCACCCCCAAACTGTAAATATCAGAGCGACGATCTAACTCTTTTCCCTCCATTTGTTCCGGGGAACAGTAAGCGAGAGTTCCCATAAATGAGTGAGTCTGCTCGCGATTTTCTTCAATTAGTTTGGCAATCCCAAAATCGAGAATTTTTACCAGTTCTCCCAGGGTCGCATCTTCCATTAAAAGGAGATTGCTGGGCTTAATATCGCGATGGATAATTTTATTTTTTTCGCCTTTAAAAATAATGCCTTCGTGGGCGCATTGTAGACCGAGACAGGCTTGACGGATAACTCTTAAGAAGCGAGAAAGAGAGATATCTCGCTTGCGAATCAATTCGCTGAGACTTTCTCCTTCAAGAAATTCCATCACGTAATAGGGGACTTCTTGGGCATCGACCCCGTAATCTCGAACTCGGACAATATGAATCGTTTTTTCGGCTAATAGGGCGCAGATCGTCGCTTCTCGCTCAAAGCGATCGCGCATTCTTTTATTCAGCAGAGTTTGAGCCAGAAACTTCACCGCGACAATTACGCCCCCCAGTAGGGTATCTTCGGCGCGGTATACTCTCCCCATCGCTCCTTTGCCAGCGAGTTCGAGGAGATGATAGCGGTTGGCCAATATGCGATCGGTATAGGGGTCTTTTGTCATAATCGGACTCCAATCCTAAAAGAGAGGAGGTGGGTTCGCATAAATACTAATGACACGCTAAAGATTAACGAATAATCAATAACCAATAACCAATTAAGGTGAGATTTAGATGCGTTCTAAACTGGCTTCCATAATTGTAGTTAAGGAATGACCTGTCAGAATCCCGCTCGAGAGATGATAAGTATTATCATCTAATCGGTAGAGGGTTTCAAAGCCGCTCTGTCGCTGACGTTCATCGTCGCTAATCACCATATAGCGCTGAACGATGGATTCCGGCGCGATCCAGCCCTCTCCTTCAACTCGACCTAATAAACTATGTTGAAGAACGAAATTATACTGACGCTCTCCCGATTCCAGACGACCCCGATATTGTAATGAAATGGCTGCGCGATCGCTTTGGGGAAATTCCAGTTTGGTCACCCATGTAAACCAATTTTGTTGTCCCCAAGCGATGATGGTTCTGCCTTTAACGGCAACGGGCAGGTCATTTTTCTCTAACCAGTTGCCTTGTAGAATCCAACGTCCTTCCTCCAATAAAAAGGTATGAGCCACAATACCATCCTTTCGATATTCTTCTCTCAGTATACCCTTCATCAGAAGAAAGGATGAATGTCTCCGAGGGGTAAGGGTTGGCTGGCTCCGGTGACTCGGGGTACATTACCGGGGCGATCGCCGATGCGCCAGTAGGCGAGGAGGGCAAAGGCGATCGCTTCTTTGAAGTCGGAGTTAACCCCCACTTCATCGACGGTGAGGACGGTGGCGGGGGAGAGATGTTGAGCCAAACGCTGCTTGAGATAAGCGTTACGGTTTCCTCCTCCCCCCAAAAGAACTTCTTTGGGGAAGTGGGGGAGAAAATTGCGGTAACTGCGGGCAATGGATGCGGCGGTGAGTTCGGTAAGGGTGGCCAGCCAGTCTGCTTGGCTCAATTCTGCTTCGGTATCGGCAAAACACCTGGCTAAGTATTCTTTCCCAAAGAGTTCTCGTCCGGTAGATTTAGGGGGCGGGAGGTGGAAAAAATCCTGTTGCAGCCAGCGTTCGACGAGTTCGTGATGAGGGGTGCCTTTTGCGGCCCAATCTCCATTGCGATCGTAGGTTTCTCGCCCATTGGTGAAGCGTTCGACGGCAAGATCGATGAGGACGTTGGCGGGTCCGGTATCCCAGCCGATGACTTCGTTCTCTCTTTGCAGGAGGCGGGGGGGTAAGTAGGTGACGTTACCGATGCCGCCGAGGTTCTGGACGCAGCGATATTCTTTGGGATGGCTGAGGAGTGCCAGATCGAGGCGGGAAACGAGGGGCGCACCGTGACCTCCGGCGGCAATATCGGCAACGCGAAAGTTACTGACGGTGCGGGTTTTGGTTATTTTGGCGATGAGGTCGCCCCGTCCCAGTTGCAGGGTATAACCGATCGCATTTTCCTTGGGGGGACGGTGAAAGACGGTTTGGCCGTGGGAGCCGATGAGGGTGGCGGGGGGTTGGTTTTGCTGGATATCGAGGGCGGCGATCGCAAATTGTCGGGCGATCGCATCATCTAATTGTGCCAGTTCTTCTATTGAGAGGCGATCGCCGCCGCAAACTCCGAGAATTTGCGATCGCAGTTCTTCAGGATAAGCATAAGTTTCCCCGGACAGCAATTTGACCTTGATATCGAGGTCATCTCCGGTAATTTCGGTTAGCACTGCATCGATTCCATCAACGGAAGTGCCGCTAATTAAGCCAACAACTATCATTAACTACAACTAAGGAACAATTTTGATTATCGGCGATGGGCAGGCGATCGGGCAAATTGAAGGGGAGGAGGCAAAAAAATTGAGGCTTGATTTCCAAGATTATCACCTTCTCTACATTCGCCTTTGTCCTGAATTAATTATTGCTAGGGAGATTATCGGGGTCTAAACCCATTGCAATAAGGCGATCCCTCAATTCTTGTAATGCTGTTTGTGCTTGTTCTTTCTCCTGTCGTTCGTATTCTTTCTCCTGTCGTTCGCGTTCTTTCTCTTGTCTTTCTCGTTCTGCTTCTTCTGCTTCTGTGGGAATTAAATTACCCGCAGCATCATAAAATCGCAACCATAAACGCTCTATTCTGTTATGACGTCCTTGCCATAACCTCAGTCCTAATTCCAACTCTTCTAACCATAATTGATTATTAGCGATTTCTAGCTCTTGGTAGCGACTTCCTTCCCAATGAAATGCTCGAAAATAATCCCGTTCCCGTTCGTAAATTATATAGTATGGCACTTGCAGAAATTCTTCGTATACTTGCCATTTTGTCGGTGGTTCGTCGATATCTCTACGAGTTTGTCCTAAGTCTTCTCTTTGCGTACTTGGTGATAATAATTCCACCACAATAAACGGGTTAATTTCTTCTTGCCATACCACATAACTCATCCTTAAATCTCGCTCTTCATACAGTCGAGGCACTCCGACAACTCCAAACCAATCCGGACGCTTATATCGCTTTGTATTCTCTGCATCATAGTAAATATTCAGATCCATTGCCGAGAAAACTCGATCTGATGGGTAAGTGGAGGGTTGAAAGGTTTGCTCTAATAGTTGAGCTTGAATGGGATGATATTGGTCGGGCAAACCGGGTTCTCCTACTTCTTCGCTGGGCAAGTCGTACATGGTTGGTAGGTCTTCTCTCTTGGGGGTTAAAGAGAGTTTTTTCTGCCTTTGGGTCAGGTTAACCATTTTAGATGAAAAAGTTCTTTTATTCTATGTTATCATTTTTTTCTGTTTCGGCGATCGCATTGTTGAGTAAAGTTTCGAGATTAATCTTTTTTTCGTTTTCGTTTTTGTTTTCGCCTCGCAACTTCTGCGCGTAATGCTTTTAATTTATAAGGATCGGCATCTTTGCGCCAATAGAGACGATAATTTTTGAGAGTAACGCAGCGATCGCGCAAAAGTTTCAGCCAATCTTGACGCTTGCGAACCAAATTTCTCTCTTCTAATAATCCCCAATCTCTTTCTTGTTGGCTCAATTTGGCGAATTTTTCATAATTGGGATAGTCGGGGGTAATTAATTGCTCTTTTTCATGAAGAATGGAGGGATTATCACGATCGCATTCCCAATATTTAACCTCTAAATCTCGCAGGTCAATTTGCATGGTCGTTTCTAAAGCCGGATGAGGTTCTGTATCAAAATCGGGGTAATATAAATAGGAAATTTTCGGTGCATTGAGATGAAATTTTATAACTGTTACAGATTCTAAACGCCCGATCGTTCGACTCGCACAGCCTTCATAAAGACGTAATAAGGGATCGAGTTTTTCGAGGACGCTAATATGCACGAGAAAGGAATTTTTATATTTTTTTCCCACAAAACTTTCTTGACAAATATCAGCAATATTCTCTAAATCTCCTACCGTTAATAACATCATATCTGCCAACAAGCAGGCGTGTTTGTAACTGCCAAAAAGTGCTTTAAAATCCTCTCTAGCTTGTCGCGTTAATTTTCGCGATGTTAATCTATGGGTAAAGTGAGTGAGAGCGAGATAAACCTTCATATCTTGGCGACGTTTTTCCGCGATCGCTTCCCATTCTTCTTCATCGGTTGCTTGTAAAATTAATTGAAATGCGCGTCGATAAGTTTTAAATTCTGCTAATATTTCTTCTTCTTCTTTTAATTCTTTTTTAACAGGCAATCGTCCTCTTTCGGTGATAAATACCATTAAGGGAGCCAACATTTCTGCATAGTCTTCAAAACGCCTAACTTTCACAGTAATTCTTGGCGTTGTTGCCCGCGATCGGAAGCGCGATTCGCGAAATATTTCAGCTTTAGTTTCATCTCGAAAAACAAAGTAAATTCCTAACGCAACAGGAATAGAATTAACCTCTAAAACTTGGTCGATATAGGTTTTTAATTCTTCTTGCTCATAATATTTTTGGAAAGTATTCCGACGAGTAATAATACCATCTTCGTAAGCAATTTGGCCATCTAGCTTATCTCGTATTAGCACTTGTGCAGAGACAATTAAAACAGTTTGTGTTAATTCCCATGCTTTAATTAATGCCTCTCTTCGTTCTGCTAAATCTTCAATAACATTAATAATATAACCTAAGTTAACAATATCCGCCGAAATAAGCGGCATATTGGGACAATAATAAGGATCCCAACCTGAACTTTCATAACCTTGTTTGGCAATCCGTTCAATGTCTCCCCCATGACCGCAACCATAGTCGAAAAAAGTTGTTTCTGGAGTAAACAATTCTGCCTCTAATGCAGTACGAACAGGACGAGAAAGGTGTTTGCGAACTATTGCCGCTTTGTGGCGATCGATGCGAGGAGTTAAATTATCTGGAGTGAGAATAATATTATCTTTTTTCTGAATAACTTCATGGCCGGAAATATGAACTCCTCGTCGGTGTAGTTTTTGCAACCATTCTCGTCGAGTGCCAATAAATCCAGATTTATCTAATAGTCCTAATCTTTCTTCAATGCAAGTGAGTTGTCGAAATTGTTTATAAAAAGGATAATTGGTTGTTACAAAAGTTTCTTTGCGATGGAGAATGGGAGGATTTTCTGAGTGACTATAATCGCGATAATTAGCTGTTAGCGTATTGAGATCGACTTGGATACTGGCAGATAAAGCAGGATGAGGATCGATGTCAAAATCAGGGTAAAATAAATAGGAAAGTTTGGGTTGTTCGGTATTAAATTTAATCAGGGTTGCCCCTTGAATTTGCTTGCTTGCTTGTCTGGCATAATCTTCGTAATCTTGTAGAATGCGATCGAGGGCAGAAAGGGCGCTAGTATGGACGTAGAGAGCAGTAGGAAGGCGCTTCCCTATCAAGCTGGTTTCACATTTTTGGACGATTTCAGTAAAGCGATCGCGATCGATTTCCATGATTTTCTTCCCGTTGTTTTTGATTTGCACAAGGGATTTCTTTTTAAATTTACCGAGGGTTGGCAAAATTGGGAACGCACAATTAATATTTATTTACGTTAGAGTAAAACTATATAAAAAAAAGTCCTTCTCTTTTAGGAATCTCATGTTCAAAATTTCTCTTACGATCGCCGGTTTATTAAATATCCTTCTTCTCTTGGGTTGCAGTCATTCCAGTCGCGATCGCGTGGAGTCTACTGCTGTTGCGTCAGGAAGTTCCCCTGTTGAGAATTCTGCGATCGCATCTCCTCATACTGCATCTGGCAAACCAGTTATTTCCCAAAATAACACTTTGATTTCTGGTGAGGGTATAGGACAAGTAAAATTTGGCATGACTTTCGCAGAAGCCAAAGCGGTTTTAGGGGAAGAAGTGGAGTATGTTTTAGAACCTCATTATATTGTTGATTTTGATGCGATCTCAGTCCGTCAAGATGGCGAAATTTTATTTTATATCCTCCATTTTGCAGAACAGCCATTAAAGGATGATGACTTAATTACTTTTTTGCAAACGAATAATCCCGCTTTTCAAACTGCGGAAGGTGTTCATGCAGGAATGCTAATAAAAGATGCAGAAAAGATTTATGGGAAAGCTAGTTTATTTACCAGCGAAGTTGAATCTCGCGAGTCGGTCAATTTCCAGAATGAACCAAAAGAAAAGCTCTATTTTGGTACATTTGGTGGGGGTGCAAACGCAGATATTCCTGCGGGAATTTATCCCGATCCCGATACTCTGCCACGGGACACCACTGAATATCGAGAAGATGCAACGATTCAATATATTTCAGTCTCCTGCGGTCTTAAAATTTGTTTTGAACAAAATTGATTATTTGGTGCGATCGCACGAAATCGGGGTAAGGAAAGCACCTACCCCGATCGCATAGCTCAAATTTTGTAGCTCAAATTTAGCTCGAAAATTTACTTGTAAAGTTCGGAAGCCAAACGATAAGCTAAAATACCGGGTAGTAAGGCAATCATCAGGGCAACAAAAACTTGGGTTTCCGTCATGGTTATTAAACTCCTTAAATGTTCTTAATCTGAATTGAATCCCAATTTCGGCTATCCTTGACTTATTCCTCGCCAGATTGTTACAAAATTAAATATTTATTCCCTGTCAATAAGCTCCTTTTGTTGGCAAATCTATCTTAAACGTCAAAAGAGGACTCCCGTTAGAGCCGACAGGCTTAACGGCGAGATGAATTTTGACCAGCAAATAAAACCGACCCAAGGGAGTCAGTTTTATTGAAATTGTGCTAGTCTGAAAAAGCCAATGCACCCAAGTGTGCCGAGATAGGCCGAATTGGTGATTCTCGCCAGATAAAATGTCCGACCAAAAAGAAGTACCTGATAGCAGGGGCGGCATAGTTTATGAAGGAGAAGCCGAAACATAATTAAGTTTTTGGTTGTCTGCTGTCGGGCAGTCA